>CAYQKF010000010.1:0-68876 GCA_964417935.1 uncultured Pirellulales bacterium | reverse complement strand
ATGGCGTAGTAATCAGACTTATTGGTGAAGGTGAGAATGGTCTATGGAGACTAAAAGATGGCCAAAATGATATTGAAGTCAAAAGGATGGACGACGATATGATTGCCATCAAGGCAAGTATCACCATCCAAGAGGGTGGCATCGTACAAGTCAAACAAGTCAATACACAGATAAAAACGGCACCAGGAGATATAATTGTTCTTGCAGGAACGGGTAGTAGAACGATATCTCTTGAATGTCCATCGAACTGATGCTAAACCAATCGCTTGAGGAGACTCGCGATAGCGCTTGTCCCTGAGCTAAGCGTTTTCGAAAGAAATAGTGGGTGTTGTCCCACTCTACTTTTGTTGTATGGTTTTTATATGAAGGACTTTCAACGGCATGAACGACACGAATAGTCATAGCATCTTTAGCTTGAAACTGGGTTGGACCCGGTGCTTTCTATTGAAGTGCACTGGTGGTTATTTGCTGATTGACACTGATTATGAAAAGTACTACAAACTCTTTGAGAAGAAGATTGCCAGGTTGGGGATAGCGACCTCAGATATCAAGTACCTGCTGCTGACCCATCATCATGATGACCACGCCGGTTTTGCGGCAGAGCTGGTTCGGCGTACAGGATGTCGAGTCATAGCTCACCGTAATGCGGTATCGGCCTTGGAAGAGGGCAAGTCAGAAGAGACTATCAAACCAGTCAATCGGCGCATCCAGATAGTTATGACTTTTTACATGCTGGTTCATAAGGAGTTCAAGTTTCCGCCGGTGAGATTAGCCGAGAAGGACATTCTGATTGAGGGTGATAATGACAGTCTTTTAAAAGGAATTGGCATTGACGGCGTTATCTTGCATACGCCTGGTCATACAAGGGACTCCATTTCAGTTTTGCTTTCTGATGGAAGCGCCTTTGTTGGCGATGCTGCGATGAATTTCTTACGGTGGACGGGGGTTGGCCACAGGCCTATTTACATCGAGGACATCAATACCGTGTATGAAAGCTGGCGGAAGCTCCGAGAACGCGGGGCGAGAGTCATCTATCCGGCTCATGGCAGGCCCTTTTCTGCCACAAAATTAGCATAAAGCCATCCATAAATTGCGGAAGAAAGAAAACCCCCAGTACAGGCCTGGGGGCTAAACATCGTGTGTGAAGTTTAAACATGCAAATTCTTTGAACAACTCTGTTGTTTTTTTGTCGTAGGCTTTTGCGGCGTCTATTTCGTTAGTGAAAGAGCCGAGGTAAATTTTTTGGCCGTTGAACTGAATTCTGGCTTTCCGCTTTTTCTGAATTTTGTCCCATTCAAGGCCTTTGTATTTTGAGCGAGTTTTTGTTCTTCTCTTGGTGCGGTTGCAGAGGTATTACACAGCGCCAAACTACGACACAGGCAAGTTGCTATCCCCAATCCCTCGACAAGCTCGGCCGGGAGGCTGCGTTTGATGCTGCCACCCGCCAGCCTTTTCCTTTCTGTATCTGTCAATGAATTTCCTTTTGCGTTTTTGCTTTTTTCTTATAGAATCCGCTTATGCTTTATCTTTGGTTGATATTACTGGTTCTGCTCAACACTGCCTGGTTGGGGTTGGTCGTTTTTGGGCTGCCGGGCAATTGGCTGATTGTCATATCCACCTATCTGTTTGCCTGGTGGCAGTGGGATAATAGAGTCTTTTCCATCTATATATTGATTACGATAGCAATCTTAGCAGTTCTTGGTGAACTTTTAGAGTTCTCCGCGGGCATGATAGGAGCCAAGAAATCAGGAGCAAGCTGGCCCGGCTCAATCGCGGCACTTTTTGGGGCTGTAACAGGGGCCGTGCTTGGCACTTTCCTTATTCCCATTCCTTTTTTCGGAACCCTGCTGGGTGCCTGTTTTGGCGCGGGGCTGTGCGTATGGGGAATGGAATTCTCGCGCGGAACAAAGACAGAGCACTCTGTTCGTTACGCCGTGGGGGCCGGTATTAGCGAATTCTTCGGTATTACCAGCAAATTTGCCCTCGGTATTGCCATCTGGTTAATCGTGGCTGTGGCCGCCTTTTGGCCGTGATGCTTTGTGCAAAAGTCCGAAAAAAACGTACGCGACAGCAGATCAAAAGCAGTCATATTAAATCCTCCCGGAAAATTTTCTCGGACTTTTTGGTTATAGCTGCTTTTTTTATTATATTTTATTTGGTGGAGTTAGCTTCTGGGAAGGCACTGCGAAGAACATAATGTGGAGGAAAGAAAGGTGCTTGAGCAACCCGGAAATGTGTCAAATGTAGGTTATAATGCGCATATCATTAACAAAACCTACAACGGGACTTTTAATTCGACAAAAGCGACAGCTTCAAGAAAGGTCGCTGACGATGACGCGGCCATGGCAATAATCCAAAATCCACTCCAAAAAACGGAAACAGCGGGCATTCAGCAGGATGCCCGTAGCAGCGACGTTACTATCACCAGCATTATTAAAGAGAATTTGCTTAAACTCAAAAAATTGGCAACAAAATTAGAGGGCAGACTTCGAGAACTTGGGGATGATGTTAATGGCTTCAAAGCCAGCGGCGTGTTAGAACGCATGAAAAAGGAAATTGAGGCTTTCAAAGCCGGGGGCGTGTTAGAAAGCCTTAGGAAGGATATTGAGGCCTTAAAAACCAGCAACAACGGGTTAGAGCGCCTGAAGAAAGAAATAGAGGCAATCATAGCCTTTGAGGGATTTCTCCTTGGTGTTCATGAGAAAATAGACGAGTTTACAAAGTTCGTTCAGTTTAGCCTTGAGCAAATCCCGGAAGTTGAGCAGCACATGGCTGATATAAACAAGGCTTTGGAATTAGGTAAGTACACGGTGGCCCAGATGAGAGATGAAACCCTTAAAGCGCTTCAAGGCCAGGCAAACTCGGCCCCTGAAAGAATTTTACATTTTATCAAAGACCGTGATTGAGCTGCGTTTTGTCTCGAGGGAATGGTGGCCAACCAAAGAGAACAAATTCTCACACCTTGTGTCGCTAACCGGTATATCGTTGCAATAGCAGGCTTTTGGCTACGAAGCCTACGTTTTAGAGTCCGTAAGGCTCGAGCAAACGCTTGTGTGCCTTGAATTGATACTGACACCGGGCAGGCGGTGTGCCGAGTACTTCCATCTTGTCAAGGTCGCCCTGGCCCATTCCTGCTTCGGCAAAAGCCGCCAAATACATAATCTGGGTTGGGTCAAATCCCATTAGCTTTGTTGCGAGGGTGTCCATCGCAAGGGGGTCAAGGCTTGCCAGAGCAAGCCTTGTATCTACGGGAGTTCCGCCGGTCGGGCCATTGCCTTCCATAGCTACAAAGCCATCGATGACGCCAAGGTCGGGATAAATCTCCTGGGCCAGATGGAACATATTGTAGTTCAGAAGCGACTTGCGAGAGAAATTGTACTCGGCGTGCATCAGGCCCTTATCATTCTTCTTGTAGTCGTTGAGTGGTGCCCCGAGCAGGACGTTTTTCAGTGACAAGGTTGTTAGCACGCGGTCGTGGGTTTTCATTTTGGCCGCAGAGATTATGTACAAATCGGGGTCTAAGAACGTCGAGATAATCCGAATCGGGGTCGGACGGTGGCCTTTGCCGAAAACGTAACGGTACTGCCAAGGCTGGTGATTAAGGTCAATCAGCTTGACGTTGTATTCCTTTTCCAGCGCAAGATAGCCGTAGTTTTTGAATCCATCAAACGTGCCTTGCCTGGAGATTGTGGATTCGCCGACAATAATCTGATTTTTGTAGTGGGGCCTTAAAAAATCGAGGATTCCCCTGACTGCATCCACGTGGGTAGCGGCAAGCTGGCGAGATGTGATTACGAAATTTGGTTTGATTAGAATTTTCTTTTTGTCGCCGATGGAAGCGAGGACTTCATCTTCGATTTTCTTCAGCGCTTGATATACAATATCCCGCCTGTCATTGCCTTTTATCAGAGCGACCTTTGCGGGCGGCTCTTTGGTTCCAAACAATCCGTTTTTTTTGACCCAGGGGCTTCCCGGAGCTGCATCGCTGACGGCAGGGCCAAAGGTTTTTCCTCCGAATGCAAGACCAATCGCCCCCAATCCAAAACCTCTTAGAACATCGCGCCGATTAAGATGATTTCTATGACGTGCCATTGATGGTTCCTTTTTTTATTTGTTTGTTATTATTGATATTTATCTACTTTTAAATTTCCGCTGGGCCACGACTTTTTCTATTTAGGTCATTGCTCTTTTGTATCTTCCTTGCCAGGCAGTTTTGCCCACTATTGTTCGGCCAACTCGCAGAGATCCTCGATGTTTATCTCGCCATCTCCAGTGGTGTCAACAACTGGTACCAACGAAACCTGCCACAAATCGGCATTGCCGAAACCGCCGGGCCGACTGGAGCAGAAGTAGAGTGTAGAGCCATCGGATGAGATGTCCGGGAGAAGCTCTTCAGCCCAACTGTTGATAGTTGGCCCAAGATTCACTGGCGGACCCCACAGGTCGGTCTTCGTTTCCCGCGTTGTTACATACAGGTCGAGTCTCCCTGAGCCACCGAGCCGGTTAGACGCGAAGTAGAGTGACAGACCGTCAGCAGAGATACTCTGGAAAGAGTCGTTAGCCGAGCTGTTGACAGTTGACCCAAGATTGGTGGGCATAGCGAAGATAAAATCTGAGACTGCACCCCCACGACCTGCAAGGAGACGAAGCGAACGGTCAAAAGTAGCTTGGGCTTCTCGGTCGCGACCGAGTCGATGAAGTGTCATAGCAAGGAATGCGATTTCCGACGCGTGGGCCTCGCTGCCAACAACATGGTGGAGCTTCTCGATACCGGTCAATGTCGCAAGGGCCTGCTCAGGGCTTATATACTCAGGCGTCCCGACAAACTGGCCCTGTTCGGTGTACAGTGTCCGCTCAGTCAAGGGCTGGCTGATGGCCTTGGCCACTCCGAAGTCGATAATTTTTGGCACCGCATTGTTGCCCTCAATGGCCACCAGAATATTCGATGGCTTGATGTCACGGTGGATGATAGCTTTCTGGTGGGCGTGCTGTACGGCTTCGCATACCTGCAGGAACAGTTTAAGGCGTTCTTCAACGCCAAGCTTTTCCTGGTCGCAGTGCTTAGTGAGGGACAGGCCCTTAACGTATCCCATTACAAAGTACGGCCGACCAGCCTGAGTCATTCCTGCATCATAGACCTGAGCGATATTGTGGTGGTCCAGCAGGGCCAGCGCCTGGCGCTCGGCCTCGAAGCGGGCGATAACCTGTTTGGTGTCCATCCCGGGCTTGATGACCTTGAGCGCCACCCGGCGTTTCACCGCTCCCTGCTGCTCTGCCAGGTAAACCACTGCGAAACCGCCTTCGCCAAGGACACTAAGCAGCTTATAGGGACCGACCCGCCCACCAGGCCCGAGTATACTATCACCATAACTGGCGGTGGGAATTGGTTCGTTTTTATCCGGCTGCTTATCGTTTTTAGCCTCAGCGTCGCTCATCAGATCGCTCCGCGTAAATGCCCCTCGCCCTTGAGCAGGAATTGGGCGAGGCTCAATATCATCCGGTAGTATTATAACAACCTGCCAGAGTAGTGTCGAGATGGTCAAGGACACCCCCAAACAAGTTTGAGGGTGCCACCCTTCCAAGCTATCAAATCAAATTTGACAGACTAATGTTCCGTAACGTAAAGCAGTCTGCCATTGCCGGTACCTATTGCTTTGTCAAGCGTGCTTTGTGGGCTGTCATACCAATCACAAAATCAGAGTGCGCCTGGTAACACGTCACTATATAACCGCAAGGGCAGTTACCGCTCCCTTACGGTCGCGGCTCTGTTCTATGGAAGCGGGAATGACACACCATCAATATAGCCTTAAAGCACTATAACATTTTATGCGGTTATCTCAACTTGCGAATACGAACCTCAATATCTTTTGAACCCTTCATTAGATTAACAAGCCTTTGTGGATCCGTTTGTCCGTAGTGATATGGGTACAGAATCTTTGGCTTAAATGCCTTTGCCGCATCGGCTACCATCTCCGGCGTCATCGTGTAGGGGACATTCATCGGCAAGAATGCGATATCAATTTTCTTTAGTCTTTTCATCTCCGGGGTGTTCTCTGTATCGCCGGCCAGATACACTATTTTATCGCCAAAAGTTACCACATAGCCGTTACCCCGACCCTTAGGATGGAAAGGTTCTCCGCTGGAGCGCTTATGCACAATATTGTAGGCAGGTACGGCCTCAATCTTCAGTCCTTGAACGGTTCGTACATCACCATTCTGCATGATAATACCGCCGGAAACTTTTTCTGCGCAGGCTTTGGTCAATACAATTTGTGTTCCCTCTTTTCGCAACATATTGATAACCTTGGTGTCCAGGTGGTCGCCATGTTCGTGCGTGACTAAGATAAGATCGGCCTTGGGCATATTGGTATAGTCGGCCTCTCTGCTCACGGGATCCACATGAATGACCCTACCTTTGAAGTTAAACATCAACGTTGCGTGTCCAATAAAAGTAATCTTTAGAGCACCGGCGCTTGTTTTGATAATATCCTGCTCAAATCCCAAGTCTGTTATGGTCTGTTCCTGCTCGGCGCCTTTGACTCGCATCCGGATTGAATACAGTGAGGTTCTGGCAGTGATAAATAGCGTATGGTTATCCGGTCCGCCGAAGCAGACATTGGCCGGCCCCTCGGGGACCTTAATGGTCTCAATTTTTTCGCCGTTTTTATTGTAAACGGCAACTACTCTCGCAGTCAGGTAAATGTTGCCCTCGTTATCTATGGTCATTCCATCTGAACCTTCCGGAGCGAAGAGCTTTTTGTTCGACAGCGTCCCGTCTTTATTGATGGTGTATGCGAAGGTCTTTCTCCCGCCGTGGTCGGCAACGTAAAGCAGCTTGCCATCGGGAGTGCCTATTACTCCATTCGGCCTGACCATGTCATTGATTACCCTGATGAGCTTCTTACGGTCTGGCGAGAGGTAATAGACATGTTCGCCATCCTGCTCCAGGTTATCTCTGCGTCCGTAGCTGGGGTCGGTAAAATAAATACCTCCCTTCGGGTCAATCCAGAGGTCGTTGAGACTGTTAAAGCGCTTGTTTTGATACTTGTCGGCCAGCATTGTTACATTGCCTTGCGGGTCAATGGACACTAACCGCCGGCCACCTCCTTCGCAGGCCAAGAGATTTCCCTTTTTGTCAAAGTAAAGACCGTTGGACCTACCTGAGTTTTCACGGAATGTCGACAGCGTACCATCCAGCGACCATTTGTGAATTCGATTGTTTGGGATATCCGAAAAGAAGATATTGCCCTTAGCGTCCGCTGCCGGGCCTTCGGTAAAACTAAAACCTCCTGCGAGTTTTTCCACTTTCGCGCCTGGTGCGACAACACTTGCCGTTTCAGCGCTGCGGGCTGTTAGCATCACTACCAACAGCAGCAGCACAACCAAGTCATACCATTTTCTGTTCATTTTAATCTCCTTTGAATAAGTTGACTAAGTAATTGGTTTAACATTATACAGATACATGCTGTTGCCTTGAAGCGTTAAATCCAAAAGTCAGTATTCTTAAATTGTTATCGGAGCAAGTTTGACGGCTCCGAAAACTTTCATAAGTCTTTGTAAAACAAATGAAACTAAAAAATTTATCGAAGAGGCAAAACCACCCCCAAACAAGCCTTCGACTAACTCAGGCCGGGGTTTGAGGCGGATACGCCCGCTTCTGACAGGCGGGGTGCCACCCTGTATTCCATCAATATGGATACATCGCTTCTAACAGGCGTAACTCAAGGCTCAATAGTACCGCTCACTGGATGGGGACATTTATCGATAAACTCGAGGGCCTCTTTAATAAAAATCTCCCCGGTCATCTCGCCCAGACACGTTTGGGTGATATAGTCGTAACGTTCGAAGCTATCCCAATCCACCTTTGTCAGAATGTAGCCGAAGGCGTCGTTGGTAAGGCCGAAAAGAAAGTTGTGCCTGCCGTGCATCTTCCGCTTTAAATAGTAGCCGATGTTGGGCAGGGCTTCTCCCGGGATGGTCAGTATTTGTGCATTGGCGATGTTGACGACGTTTACCTGGCTGGCGGTGCACCGGCTTTCATCCAGTTCAAAGCCTAATGGAGACGACTCGACAATAGTACGGAGGAGTTCATTTTCGACGGGAAAATTGATAGTAGTACTTCCACAAAACAGATTTGGATTTATAAGCACGGGAGCATCGGCAATAATGCGGAGCGACTCATCGGCCAGGAGGCAGCCGATACGAATGCACTCGTCCCAGGTCCGGATGTCTTTGCCATTGGGACCGCGGCAGTCAGCGGTTACCATACCTCCCAGTGCGCCGTTCATAAAGATGCCGGTGCCGCCGCCTCGCTCTTTGATGCGGTCGTAAAGAGGGCCTACAAAGTCAGGGCAGAGGATACCCTGATTCGAACCGATTACTTCAGGGTGACAGGCATAATTGACGAGTGTTGCGAAAGGCTTATCTCTGGAGTCAAGGGCCTGAATCACATTGCAGCGCGGGTCGTACAACCGCTCGGCGTAATAGTTATAGGCGATCTTGCCATTAGCTCTGCCGGTAGCGATTTTTATGCGAGCGGGCTGAAGCTTAGCGATTGCTTCGTTGATTGCATGGGCCAGTTTTGCACAAACACAGTTGACGTACTCAATATCGATACCTGATTTGCCACTTCTGTCGGGAAAGCCGTAGCAATCCGGGGCGCTATGGGTATGGGTGGCACCGATGAGGATGTTCTGTGGCGGGATGACCGTGACCCGAGCGCGTACTTTGTCACAGAGCACACCTGGAAATCCAAGGAAGTCGGTACTGCAAATTGCCACACGCGTACCACTGTTTTCGAGGACAAAGGCACGCACAGTCAGCTTGCCGATTTTCTCTCTGGCGGGCTTTGAAGGTTCAACGCCGCCTGAAACGGGCAGAAGTGGGTCGGGGGTTACATCTCGCACAGCAATGCCGGCACGGAACTCGGCGCAGGCCACCGTGGAATGCACAAGACAAGCAGATGTTATAATCACCACCGCTAATACCGGCACCAAACCATACTGTTTTCTGCTCACTTGTATCTCCTTCTACTTTTGAGGTCGGCCATTTAATTCAAAATTGTAAGCTACCTGTTAAAAGTTTTTAGATAATAATGTGATCGAGGCTCCGCCTCAAATCGTATTATTTCTGGATTCCCGCTTTCGCGGGAATGACAAATATTTTTAATTGTCCAAAAACTTTCTAACAACAGCATATCGGCATTAAAATTACAACTGTTCCCTAATGTTTCCCATTGCCGGGCTTTGGTTTGATTTTCACTTTCGCAAGGTAGATACTTGTTTTGCCTTCGTGGCTGGAGTAGTAGCTGACGTAAAGCATTTTTTTATGCCAAAGAAGTCCGGGATAACTTGTATCGCCACCGCTGGGCAGTTTTATCAGTTTGGTCATAGTGCCGTTCTCGACATCAATATAAGTCAGCGCCGTATGCGCACCACCCTGGTGCATTCGGCCGGCAGCAATCCAGTGTCCGCCGGGTATTTGGATGAGGTTAGGGCCGCCGAACCCATTGAAATCAGTGCCGAGGTCCTTCCATTGCCAGTGCTTGTAATTCGGCTTGCTTATGCCTAATAAGGCGGTGCTTGAATCTGTGCCGTGACGGTCACGGCGGACAATGGCATAACACGTCCGGTCAGTGTCAAAACGCAGTGTAACCTCCGTCGGATAGCCCTGTTCGAAGAGCTTGGCCACATGCTGCTGATAGTTAATCCCGTCGGTACTTACGAGCAAATCAAGATAGCGTTCACCTTTGCCGGCTGTGTAGGAAACGCCATAAGCCTTTGCTTTGTTCCAGGTAACGCACCACAACCAGCGTCCCGGCTGGACGACAATTTGTGGTTTGGTCCATTGCTTGCCATCCTGCGAAAAACTCGCGAACGTGCCGGTAGGGGCAGATTGATTGTCCTGTTTCCGCGGGGCGGCTCCACCAAGCAGCATTAATCGGTCGTCCGGCGTTACGGACAAATGCGCATCGCGCAGGTCAAAGCCTTCCAGAGCAATAAGGGCCGCCGAGTTCCAGCGATTTGCGTCCTTTGATTCGAGTATTCGGATCTTCCCATCGGTTGAAACATGGCCTCTACCCTCGCGAAAAGCGCAATAAAAACCGTCTTTCCAATGGACAAGGTCGGTAAATGCGTTGTGCGGGGCCTTATCCCAAATCTTGTTGACCTCAATTACCTCCACCGTCACGGGAACGGCTGCGACACTATACGAGGTCCCAATCAAAAATAGTACCGTTAGAGTATATTGTTTTCTGGTCATTTGAATCCCTTTTCGCTTTTTAGCTCACAAGTATATTAGACTATTTTCCTTCCTCTAAAAGTTTTTTGAAACGAGGATGGTCGCGCAGGGGGTCCCAGGCCGGGTCAAGTCGAAGTAAATGAATCGACATCTTTCCAGGTCTGGCCAGCAGAAACTCTAACTGGTCGATGGCCGCATCAAATTCGCCAACCATTACATAGATACAGGCCAAGTCCTCAACCCGAAATGTACCTGCCCAGGCATCCTTGGTTACAGGTAGCAGGTTTACCCCCAACTCCCCCTCCCTGATGGCATCTTCCTTTCGACCCAGGCCAGCATAAGCGATGCCGAGCGAACTGTGGAACCGTGGATCCTCCGGCTGTTCTTGTATCTTGGTTTCCAGAATGCTTCGAGCATCTTCGTAGTATTTCTTCGCCAGTTCTTTTTTGCTCATGCACCTATAGATTAGTGCGTATTGTAGAGCATTGGAATGACTCATCTTATCAATGTCTTCTGATTTTAAAGATAGCCGGTCCAACGCCTCCTGATAGTCTCTATCGAAAACATCGATATTGACCAGCGAATTAACAATGGAGGCGTTTTCTGCTGACTTGATGCTCTGCAGCGCCTCCTCCAGGACAGCCCGCGCCTTCTTAGTGCTGCCTTCCCAGCACAGGTATAGTTGGGCCTTACCGTTATAGCCCCGGGGCCGATCGGGAGCCAGTGAGATGGCGCGGTCATAGTAAAGCTCTGCTTCCGGGTACTTGCGCAGGAGCATAAAAGTTGTCCCGACCTCCCAGGCTAGATAGTGTGTTAGTGGGTCAAGCTCGCAAGCTCTCTTGATATTGCCCAATGCCTGCTCGAATTTGCCCTGCCGCCTTTGAACGTAACCGGTACCTGACAGCAGCTCACTGTTATTCGGCTGACTTTTCCGGGCGATGGCGAACTGCTCTAAGGCACGGTCATAGTCCAAATGAGCCCAAAGGTGGTAAAAGCCCAGAGCCAGATGTGCCTCTGGCAAATCAGGCTCAAGTTGGAACGCTTTGTCCACGGCTTGTTTTGCCATGGCAAGGCGTTCTTCGCTCCGGTCATGATAAAACCAATACATCCCGGCATGAGCGTGTGAGAGCCAGGAGTAGGCTATGGCAAAAAGGGGGTCAAGCTCGATAGCCTTATTGTACATTCGAATGGCTATCCTTAAGTCATTTTCGTGCGGATATCCACGTAATGCATAGTCACGGCCGCGCAGGTAATAGTCATAAGCCTCCATGTTTTGTGTTGGCCTGGATTGAAGTGCCCGGCGTTCCGGTTCAAGCAGGGTAATGTCTAATGCCTTTGCCACCCGCTCAGCTAAATCAGACTGTACCTGGAAAACCTCACTCATATCATTATCATAAGTCTGCGCCCAGACGTGTGTGTCATCGGAAGCCCTGATAAGCTGAGGTATTATCCTCACTCTGCTGGTTGGGTCTGATGGCCGCTCACGCTGGACCGTACCTTCCAGAATGTAATCGACACGCAACTCTTTAGCTATCTGCCGTGTATCCTTTTCTCTTTTCTTATACTGTATTGCGCTCTGCCGTGAGATGACACCCAACCCCCGAATACCCGCTAAACGAGCGGTGATAGCATCGGTAATGCCATCGGCGAAATACTCATCCTCGGTGGAGCCAAGATTCTCAAACGGCAGGACCACCAGTCGTATTTCCTTTGAAGCTGGTTGAGTTTGCTTTTCCAGAATAAACCGCACAGCAATAGCACATAGGACAATAATGATAGCCGCACCAATAATCATCGCCATTCTTCGTAACTTAGCTGGGATGGTTGCTGGCGTTGGGGCCGCCAGTTTGTTCAGCGTTTCGCTGATTTCAATGCCTGCATCTCCGATGTCCCGAAGCCGGCGGTGCGGGTCTTTCTTAAGGCAGTGACGCAGTAGAGACCGGATGTTCGCCGGCGTGCTCTGAGGCAGCGCTTGCCAGTTGGGTTCTGTTTGCAGAATGTTGGCCAGGGTGTCGGAAACTGTTTCGCCTCTGAAGGGGACTGTAGCCGTCAGCATTTCGTACAGCACACAGCCGAACGACCAGATGTCGCTGCGCTTATCGGTCGGCCTACCGCGGGCCTGTTCCGGACTCATATAGGCCGGTGTGCCTATCACCCGGCCCGGCTCTGTAACGGTGCTTTGCTGGTCTAAGGCTTGGCCACTGACCGCCTTGGCCAGGCCGAAGTCCAGCACCTTCACCTTGCCTTCCGGCGTTATCTTTATATTGCCGGGCTTGAGGTCGCGGTGGATAACGTCATGCTCGTGCGCTGCCGCCACGGCCTCAGCTATCTGCAAAGAAATCGTTAACGCCTCTTCCGGCTTAAGCGGCCCGCGCGCAATCCGCTCGGCCAGTGTCTGCCCGGGGACATATTCGAGAATAAGATAGCCGACGCCCTCGTCCTCTTCCAGTTCCTCGTAGATAGTGGCGATGTTTGGGTAATTCAACGACGCCAGAACCCGGGCCTCACGAGCAAAACGCAACCGGGCCTTAGGGTTCTCCATCACCTCAGCCGGCAAGCTCTTGATGGCCACCGGGCGGTCGAGCTTGGTGTCGTGGGCTAAGTAAACCACCCCCACTGCCCCACGGCCAAGCTCCCGCTCAATTCGGAATGGACCTATCTGCCCACCCGGCCCTGTCACCGAGTCGCTGAAGCTGGCCGTCGGAGAAGGTTCCTTCTCACTCGGCTTGTTATTGTTTCTTTCCTCAGGGTCGCTCATCGGCGTCCCTCCGTTTAAATACACTTTACTTGTGGGTGAGAAATGAGCCTGAGTTAAGCTAATCCGATAGCAGTATAACAACCAGCGTGTATGCTGTCAAGGCAGTTAAGGATGTTCTGTATTTGTAAATATTTATTTTTAATATACTCCTTTGACGCGCATACGCAGTGAGTAAAGCGAGGTTTGGGCGGTTATAAAGATGGTATGTCTGTCCGGCCCGCCGAAACATACGTTTGCCGTCCATCCGGCGTCGATGTCAATATGTTCGATTTTTTCACCGGCTGAATTAAAGACCGTAACGCCTTTGCCCGTAAGATAAACGTTACCCTCGTTGTCAATCGTCATTCCGTCGGAACCCATCAAGCAGAAAAGCTTTTTGTTCGACAGTGTTCCATCCGCATTGATGTTATACACGTAGGTTTTTCTCGCTCGGATGTCAGCAACGTAAAGCAGCTTGCCGTCAGGCGTACCGATTATCCCATTAGGCTGGACGAGGTCATTAGTTACTCGTATAAGTTTTTCGCGATTCTGATTTAGATAATAAACATGCTGGCCATCCTGTTCCATAGGGCCTCTGTTCCAGTAAGACCTTTTATAGAAAGGGTCGGTAAAGTATATTCCACCTTTGGGATCATCCCACAGGTCGTTAGGACCATTAAGTTTCTTGCCCTTGTAGTCCTTGACAAGCACGGTTGCGTTGCCTTTGGTGTCAATCAACCATAACTCGTTATTAAGGTCTGCACAAGCCAGTAAGTTACCGTCTTTGTCGAAGTAAAGACCATTGGCCCTTCCGGGGCTATTGTGGAATATTGACAGCTTGCCGTCCACCGACCATTTGTGAATCCGATTGTTCGGCTGGTCGGTGAAGAAGACATTACCCTGAGCGTCAACAGCCGGGCCTTCTGTAAACTTAAAGCCATCTGCAAGTTTTTCTACCTTTGCTCCTGGTGCGATGATACCTGCTTTTGCGGTGCTTGCCGCTGTTATCGCTACAAGCTCGATGCCCCTGCCGGTTCCCAAATTGCGGGAGTATTTTTTATCCTTTGGATTGTTCCAATGCTCGTGGACGCCGAGACTGGGCAGTCTCTTGACGTTGCCGGGGTGGTCGGGGTCATAGAATGTCCCCGAAGGGGGATTATTCGCCAGCGCCGCCTCGTGGAGGTAATCGTCCACACCGGCCTTGCGTGGATAGTTTTCATATTCAGCCCGGAGAAAATCGAAGCCGACCGAATCGATGGCCACCGGGTCCTGCGAGGCCAAAAGACTCGAAGCCCAGTCGCCGTTGAAAGGATACGTGCTCCACTTTCGCGGCGCTCTGTCTCTGGGATGTATTCCGGAGTAAAGGCCGTCAACCAGATACAGCAGGGTCTTGCCGCCGACGTGCTTATATCCCATCAGATCGACGAGGTTTCTGTATATTCCCACCTCCTTGGAAAAAGCACCCGGATGCAAATCGTAATAGCCCTTCTGTGGGGGTGTTCTGATAAGCGAACCGTAGTGGTTCTTTGCACAGAGGGTAATGCCGGCGCCCGTGTGGGCTTTGAGGTTTGCCAGGTTTATTAAGTAATCAGCCTCGGCATAGCTGGCCGGTGCGTAATCCTGCTCGGACACCTGAGGATTGCAGCTCCAGTAGAAGGGGACTGAGGATTGCTTCATCTTGATTCGGCCAAACTTTCCTCCACAATCCATAAAGCGGACGTTTGGAAACTCCTTATGCAAAATGTTATAGTACTCGTTTGCAAAGCGGGCCAGGCTGTCGCCAATCGAAATGTCGGATTGCTTTACGCCGACTGTTTCTACAAGCTGCCGCAGCAGGGCGGTAATCATCTGCGGCGAGGTGTTCATATAATCGATACCTTGTTCCAAATCGTAATTTTCAGGATTGACACTTCTGACAGTCCGGATAAAGCCGACAAAGTTTACCTTGATAAATATCTTTTCGCCGGGTTTATATGCGACATTTCTCTTGTCGTGTGCCTTGTTGAAGTACCTGAACATTTTGTCCCAGGCGTCAGCGTCACTCGCTGTCCCGGTCAGCTCACGTATTGCACGTGACATCATCCGGCTTACCCGTGTCTGGCTTGTATGGTTACTTTCCCACCAGTGACCATCTCCGGGGCCTTCCCAATCGGTAGCATCAGGGTCATGTACCCACACGACGCGACCTGGATAAATGCCCTTGGCAACTCCTATTGGCTCATTCGCAGACTGGGGTTCAGCCAAGAGCAGCTTCTCACCTGTAGCGCTCATAGTTAACAACAAGGCCCCGACACTAATGGCGATACATACCAAGGCCATTACAAATCGCCTCCTTGCGAAATTGAGTTTGGCTTTTCTAAATGCCATTGTTGCTGCACCCAGGCCTATAAGCCAGGCCACAAACCCTGAAGCTAACGGAAAAGCGACCCGCTGACATGGATATGTCGCCCGTGAAGGCTTCGGTATTACTCGAACCAAAAACCATATCAGCGATACCAACCCCGCTATGGGAAATATCCACATTAACCAGCGATATTTCCTGTTGCGGTTGTGACATTTATCAGTCTTCGGACATGAGCGGATGTTTTTTCTTTTTAAGGATTGCATTTTTTTTACCTCCATAATACTCAGATGCGTTTTTTTCTCACATGACGCAGCTTAATCAAGATAGTATAGTCAGACACCCTGATTTGCAGGACAACGCCACAGTAACACACACTATGGCAAATTCTACCCAATTTGCCCAAAGGCGCCAAGCACAAATTCCCCGTCATCCCGAACTCAGCGAAGTCGAAGTTGAACTACAGTGGAAAATCTGCTTTACGTTGTTCTAAAGAGAGTCCTTGCTGAAAGGATAGTTAAAGTAGAGGCGGAACCAGTTTCAGCTTCAGGAAGGTTTGTTTAATCCTGGTCGTCGGGAATGCTTTCGGATTCGGTTTTGTGTTTCTTCACATAGCGTGCCAAAGGCTTGGCCAGCTTTAAGAGGCCAGCGAGGACAACAATTACAATGAGGGTCGATATAGCTGCCAAGTCGTGAAAACCTGCCCCACAAGCCATTCCGATACTTGCAACAAGCCAGATAGTCGCGGCGGTAGTTAAGCCATGCACACCACGCCTATCCTGGATGACGGCACCGGCACCTAAAAAGCCTACACCGGTAACAATCTGGGCGGCTATCCTTGTAGTCGAACCTTCGGTTACGTCCACCATTCGTTTGGAGATTATGGTAAAGATGGCTGCGCCGAGGCATATTAAGAGATTTGTCCGCAGCCCGGCGGACTTGCCGCTAAGCTCCCTCTCCAGCCCTATTGCAGCTCCAAGAAAAGCAGCTAAGATTATACTGAGCACATCGTCCGGCCAAACCATAACTCTACCTTTCAATCAGCGTCTCGTCAACCTGCATACCGAAGTGCCTGCCGGCCTTTTCGATATGGCCTAAGACTTTATCGCCCGGCTTCAAAGTTGTAACCGAAATTGCTTTGCCGTCTGGGCTGACCAGTCGAATCGTCTCGGCGTTCTGTAAGACCAGACTTATCGGCTGGGCTTCGGCTTTGGCATCGATGAGCATCATAGGTCTTTTTTCGATTTTGTTTCTGCCAAGATAAGCGGTTTGACTTTTGCCCTGGAAATCCACCACAAGCACTTCATCACCGGTTTTAAGGTCCGCCAGGTATTTTGTTTTACCGCCCGGCGTTAAGGTATATGCGTGCACCGCTCCGGCATTGACCCGGAACGGACGAGATGCCACGTAAGGGTTGTCGATGGATTCGGAATGCACCAAGAAGAAACCCGAAGCGGTATTGCCGACGAGCATCCCTTCGCCCAAAGTCATTTGCGTGCAGGTATCGAGACAGGCCCTGTCACCCATGCCTAATTGTTTGGTGGCAGTGATGGTGGCTGTTACAAGGGCGACTTTTTCACTTACGCCTTGAATGATTTCAGCGCACTTCTTTATTTCGTTTATACTGGTTGTATTTAAGACAACGCCATCAACGCCTTTTTCAAGTATCTCGACCATAAGCCTGGCCTGTTCGCTATTTTCTACCTGGACCATAATATCTTTGCCCCGCCGGGCTAACAGGTTCTCTATCGGTATAATCGTCCAATCGAGCATTCTAAGGACAATAATTTTTTCCGCAGGCACTGCAGCAGCTTTGTCTTCGTCTTCTTTGCCGGCTATATCTATGAACTCGACGTCCACGCCGGGCTTGATATCGCCGTTTTTCTCGACGGTTTTGATTTTGCCGAACTGGCGGACAGTTTCACTTTGGCCATCAGGGAGAACAACCACCTCAACTCCGCTTTCCAGCGCAGCTATGGCAACCTCCTTACTGTATGGAATAACATTTACCCATAGTTTTTTCATTTTTTACTTTACCCTTGCTTAACATTGAGTTGCCGTTTTTATAGAATATAAAGTAAATGGTAGAATCTTGTCAACAACTTTCGCTATTGCGTTTGTAATAGTCCTTGGGTATCGCACAATATCAGTAGGTTCTTAGCTTATGAGGAAGAGCTCTCTTAAAAAAACATTTGGTTTTTTCCGAGAGTGGACGAATTGGGACATAGATTTCCTCAACAAAGTATACAACACGCACCGAATGAAAGATTCTCACAAAGAGTCTCGCAAAGAGAAAGAGCAAATTGTTGAGGCTTTTGTCTTTAAGATATGTGCTAATTGGGAAGTCCTCACAAAAGACCTTCTCATCGATTGCCTAAACAAGGATACTACGCAATTTGCAGAGCACACGGGTTTTTCGATACCCAAACACCTTTCAAGAGATGTTTGCAAGGCTATGATTGTGGGAGTCGGATATCTTGATTTCAAAAATGTTTCTCATCTAAAAAGCTTCGCAAAAAAAATCCTTGTTCCTGACAATGATCCTTTTAAAGAGATTTGTCAAAAACCTACTGGCGACAAAATTGATGAGTTTTATACTATGAGAAATTACTTGGCCCACTATAGTTACGCAGCAACTCGTAAACTCGAAAGCGTCTACAAGAAAAAAGGCATGAAAAAATTTCGCGAGCCAGGTGACTATCTACTTTCATTCAACCAGAAAAACAGTAAACGACGCATTAACCTTTACATTGATGCTTTTGTTAAAGCCGCTAATGAAATGGCTACCTTCTTAGGTATTTAAGAAAGCAGGAGAGGCCAATTGTCTGCCTATGCTGACTTTCTGACAATCAAAGTGGTCGTAGCCAGATGTTTCGGAAGCGAACGGGGTTGTTGTGGGCAGAGAGGGCAAGCGGTAGTTTTTCGGGGATAGGTTTGCTGTAGCGGGGCAGGATTCGATGGCCGGTCGGGCCGTAGATTTTCTGGTTGTGATGGACAAGGAGGCCGTTGTGCAGGACGGTGACATAAGCGGGCTTTTCGAGCTTGCCGGATTTGAAGACAGGGGCGAAGAAGATTATATCGAATGACTGCCACTGGCCGGGCCTGCGGCAGGCGTTTACCATCGGCGGGGTCTGGCCGTAAACGGCGGCGGCCTGGCCGTCAGGATAGAGCTTTTCAGTGTATGAGTCGTAAACCTGGATTTCAAAGAGGCCCATAAGCATCACGCCGTTGTTGCCGCGGTCCCAAATTCCGCCCTGTGGCGGGTCAGGGGCCATCCATTCGATGTGCAACTGGCAGTCGCCGAAGGGCTTTTTTGTTGTGAGATTACCGGAGACGGCGATAAGCTCACCGTTCTCGATTTTCCAATCGGAAGAGTTCCATTGTGAGAGATTATTTCCATCGAAGAGAATTATGGCGTCGGATGGAATTGCGCCTGTTTTTCCTTGTTTGTTTGTCGGGCCGGGATTTACTTTATTTGGTGCCGGCCGGTCTGGGTCGTGCACGTGGTAGCCGCACCAGGGCAGGATTGGGGTGTCTTTATAGCCGATGATGCCGGAGCCATCTTTGGCTTTAACGAGTTTCGGACGGCCTTGACCCATTGTCGATTGTGTGAAGCCAAAGAACAAGATTAAGCCGGTCAATACTGCGACCAAAACGATAATTGCGGGATAGCGATTCATAATAATCTCCTTCAAAAATTTGCTCAGGGTCTGGATTCTTTTTGCTGTTTTATTTCATTTTGCTTTGTAGTAAAAATTGTAGATATCATTTCAAGTCTGCCTATGGAGGAAAGGCATAGCAAAGGCGAGTAGGGAAATCTGCTTTTTAATAGATTTCTCCACTGCGCGATGCTATGCATCGCTTCGGTCGAAATGACAAGGGGTGACAGATGTTTCTATCCTCTCCAGGGGCGCTTTCTATCTGTTTTTGATAATACATTTTTTGCAATAATTACATCCTCAATAACCTGAAAATCGAACATTCCCGCACAAATAAAGTCGGCACCGTTGTTAAAGGCATACTTGAAACCATCTCTCGGATGGATAGCCCCTGCAGCTAAAACCTTAAAGGCTATCCAGGGCTTGTCAACTTTTTTCATAAATTCAATAGTTCGTTCCGGGTCAAGGGACCAAATGTTATCATGGTCATCAGGGCCGAAACTATCAACACTCCATTTTACCCTGTCTTCTTTAGGTGTAGCGGACCAATAGTTCCCACTATGTAAAGTTTTCATATAAAAATCGGGTTCTATTCCTGCCTTTTCGCATGCAATCGGTACTTCTATTGAATGGGCGCCAATACCTGCGGGTATTCGGTTTTCTTTAATAAATTCGATGGCTTTTCCAAGAAGGTCAACACGACCATTTTTGACGAAACTATCTCCAATACCACCCTGTATATAAGCCGCGACAGCTCCATTATCAATGGCCCTTTTTATATTAGTGGTCAGGTCATTTGATTTTGGATGGGTTTGTGCAATCCATTGTATCTTTCCGCCCCTTTCTTTCCAATATTTATCGAGAACTCTAACACCACCTGCTATAATAGTATTTATTCCATTTTCTTCGTATAGTTCGAGTGTCTGGAGAATCTTTTCATCCTTGCTGTAGGCCTTGAATAATTCAGATAAATATTTCAAATCTCTGCTATGTGACCAGCCGCTGAATGGATTGCCGCCGGCGATTAACCTGCTAATTTTAACATTACCGATACTGCCCGTTGGTAAAGTTTTCGTAGAACCTTCAGGGGCAACTGGTTTTTCTGTTGAGCCTGCCAATGAAGCTTTCTTTTCTAAACTTAAAGCTAAAGTGGCTGTAGTGGCAATGGCGGATTTTTTTAGAAAGCCTCGGCGGTCTATACTTCCTGACATAATTTACCTCTTTTTAATTATGGTCTTGTGTATCAGTGACACTCAAAACCATGTTGAACACACTGCTGTATTAGCCCGTCGGTTTGAGTACTTTAGTTTTGCAGTGCTGCAATTGCTTCTTCAACGCTTGCGCTCTTGTGGACCATTTTGCTTAGGGCTTGGACCATTTTGATCGGGTCTTTGTGCTGGAAGGCGTTTCGGCCGATAGATACACCCGAAGCGCCGGCTTTTAGCGCTCCGTCCACCATTTTGAAAATATCCTCGTCGCTGTCCATTTTCGGGCCGCCTGCAATAACCACCGTTACCGGACAGCCCTGCACTACTTCGGTGAAACTTTCGACGCTGCCGGTATAGACCACCTTAACGATATCTGCACCTAATTCGGCCCCTACTCTTGCTGCATGCTTGACGTACTTGACGTCGTATTCATCTTTGATTTTCGGGCCTCGTGTGTACATCATTGCAACAAGCGGCATTTGCCATTCAAGACATCGCTCACTGATATGGCCCAATTGCCAGAGCATTTCTTTGTCAGTCTGGGCGCCGAGGTTTATGTGGACAGAGACGGCGTCGGCACCGAGCTTGATTGCCTCTTCGACTGTGCAGACCAGCTCCTTCGCATTGGGGTCGGGACTTAGCGATGTTCCGCCGGAAAGGTGAATAATCAGTCCGACGTCTTTGCCGGCGCCTCTGTGACCTGCGCGAACGACCCCTTTGTGCATCAGGATGGCATTTGCTCCGCCAGCGACGACCTTGCTGATGGTCTGTCTCATGTCCGCCAGTCCTTCGATAGGGCCGACAGTAACGCCGTGATCCATCGGAATAATTACCGTGTTGTGGGAATCGCGGTCGATTATCCTTTCGAGTCTTATCTTTTTGCCTATCATTGTCAAATCTCCAAATACTTTAAGTGCACAAGAGCGTAAGAGCACAAGTGCATAAGCAATTTATGCTCTTTTTGTAAAATCTATCTAAAGCAGCACAAAAGGCAAGAAAAAAACAATTGGTGATTTATGATTTGCGATTGCCGATTGAAAAGAAAACAACCCATCAACAAATTAAGGTCAAAAAACATAACACTAAGGGTAAACCTTGGGTTTTAATAAAAACCCTATGTAAAATTTAAAGCTAAGTATTTTTGAGATTGCTTCGTCGTTACTCTCCTCGCAATGACTTTTTTTAATAGATTCCTCGACTCCGCTTCGCTCCGTTCAGAATGACAAGACAGCCTTTTAATACGCTCCCTAAAGCTCTTTCAATATTTTTTCGACCAGCTCAGGAGCGACCTCGACAGCATACTGTTCATCCGGACAATATACCTGACCTATGTTACTAATCAACACGAACCTTGGCCATTTTTTAACTGCCTTTTTGTCGTGCTTTATCAGGTCTATCAGCTCTCTTTTGGCTAAATTCTTTGGTAATTTTACCGGAACATCCAGTTTTTCAAGAATTTGCCGGATTCTCTCAAGTCTTTCCTGTGAGCCTAATTCTAATTCAATTTCGATTAAGCCAGCTGCGATAATACCAACAGCGACCGCTTCACCGTGCAGCAGTTCAAATCCGCTGGCCGCCTCAACAGCATGTCCGATAGTATGGCCATAATTTAGAATTCTTCTTTTGTTTTGCTCGCAGGGGTCGGTCTCGACGATGCTGCCCTTTATTTTGCAGTTGAAATGAGCTATTGTTTCCAGCATGTCCGGCTTTCGTTCGAGAACAGCGTCGAGATTGTTTTCCAGAAATTCAAAATACTCACTATCAGCAATAAGGGCATGCTTCACGGATTCGACCAGTCCGGCCCTGAATTGTCTGTCATCAAGGGTTGTTAAAGTTGCGACATCGACATAAACAGCCGCCGGGTGCCAAAACGCACCGAAAGCGTTCTTGCTTCGCTCCGAATCGACTCCGGCTTTGCCGCCTACAGCGGAATCAGCCTGAGCGACTGTGGTCGTGGGTATCTGAAGGACAGGGACGCCTCTTTTGAAAACAGCAGCCGCAAATCCTGCGATGTCACCGACCGTCCCGCCACCAAGAGCAATAACAAGGGTATCTCTGCCGAGATAGGCCCTTTCCATCGTCTCGATTATTGAAATTAGCGTATCTATATTTTTTGAAGTCTCACCGGGCGGACTTATTATGAAAGTGGGAACATCTCTTTGGCCCAGTAGTTTTTCCAAATGGCCTGCAGAGACCAGGTTTTCATCGGTAACAACAAATTTGTTGTACCCGGCAAAATCGGCTTCTATCTGGGGCCACAATGCGCCAAGGACTTCTGTGCCGATTTTTATCCTGTAACTTGCGGCCGGCGAGGACGGAATTTTAATCTCGTGCTCTAACATTATATCAAACCAATAAATTCATCGGACTCAAAACGCGTATATTCCCCTTTACGGGGTGTTCTCATATACCATTCTTTTATAGTGTTGGAATATTATGTTCAAGAACTTTTTTGGTGCCGCTTCAGTTTGTTATTGAAGGGGCACCCCGAAGACAATATCAACTTTGATAGCATATAGATGATTCGAAGTTGATAAACCGAGGGGCGCTTCAAACGACATGCCAAATCGGTTTTTATTTGGCGTGGCGTTTGATCGACCCGGCAGCAGAGGCAAAGCTTTTTGTTTTCAGAACAAGCAATCTCCCTCCCTCAAAAGAGGGTGGGGAGGGAGATTGCGGTCGTGCGATTTAGATGGATGCTTAACAACAGAAGGTGGTTTCGGTAAGGCGTCAGCCTTTTATCTACCCTCTTTGGTTCTGGCTCGACCGGGTTAGGGACGATACTTTAGTTTTTGCCCTTGCTTTTGGGGTTTTTCGCTGCTATATGTTTGGATTATGGAGACAAAATTAGCCATTCCAATAGCAGCGAAGGATTTAGATACTGCCAAGGGGCAGGTCAAGAAGGCTCTGGCAGCCGGAGCCGAGATGCTTGAGCTGCGTACAGATTATCTCGAAAACCTAAGTGTCGATTTAGTTAAAAATTTGATTGTCTATGTAAAAAACGCCGGCGATAAACAACTGCCAATAATTGTAACCTGTCGCGATGAACAGCAGGGGGGGGTAATAGATTATCCGCAGAAATTGCGAGTTGATGTACTGACCGGCGCGCTGAAAGCCGGTGCTGAATTTATTGACTTTGAATATGACAACTACCTCTCTATCGAGAATCAGGAAAAAATACGGCTGGCGCTGTCGCAAAGCTCAACGGCTCGGCTAATCTTGTCGGCCCACAATTTTCAAACAAAATTCGCTAATATCAGCGAACTGCATCAGGACATCTTGACCTTATGTCCAGAGGCGATACCCAAACTTGTCTATATGGCAAATCATATAAACGATTGCTTTGAGGCCTTCGATTTGCTGCATCAAACAAGCGGTGAACGAATTGTTTTTTGTATGGGCGAGGCCGGGCTTATCAGCAGAATCATAGCGAAAAAGATGAACAGCTTTGTAACCTTTGCAAGTATCGACGACCGAAGCGCAACAGCGCCGGGCCAGTTGACTATCGAACAGCTCAAGAAATTGTACCGCTATGACCATATAAAATACGACACCGAACTTTTTGGCGTGATTGCCGACCCGGTAGCTCATTCGTTAAGTCCTGCAATTCATAATGCCTGCTTCGCGGAAAAACGTATGAACAAATTATATCTGCCGTTATTGGTCGAAGGCGGACAGCAGGAATTCGACTCGTTCCTACATAATGCGCTTTTTAGGAAATGGCTGAACTTCAACGGCTTTAGTGTAACAATCCCGCATAAACAAAACGCGCTCAATTATGTAAAGCAAGAACAAGGTTTTGTCGAGCCATTGGCCGAGAAAATCGGTGCTGCAAATACGATAGTCTGTAGAGTGGGCTTTAGCCCACCGAATAAAATTAAGAATGGTGGGGCAAGCCCCACCCTACGGGCTGATGATAAACTCAGCGCTTACAATACCGATTATTCTGCCGCATTAGATGCGATTACTTCGACGCTTGTTATCAGTAGAGCCGACTTGAAAGATATGCCGGTTGCAGTTATCGGTGCAGGTGGTGTTGCAAGGGCGATAGTGGCCGGGTTGAGTGACGCTGGCGCCAAAATCAAAATTTACAACCGCACTGTTTCAAGAGGCGAAAAACTTGCGGCTGATTTCAATTGTGATTTTGCACCGTTAGATGATTTGCCAAACATTGATGCGAAATTGCTGATAAACTGCACGAGTATCGGGATGTATCCAAATGTTGACGTAACGCCTGTACCTCAAGAATACCTGAAAAAAGGTATGGCTGTTTTCGATACGGTTTACAATCCCGCCAAGACCTTGCTGCTAAAAGAAGCAAAGAAGAAGAGAGCAAAAACAATTGACGGCATTTCAATGTTCTTCAATCAGGGCTTAGCTCAATTCAAACTCTTCACCAATACCGACGGCAACGCCGAGCTTATGCGACAAACCATTTGTGAGTGTCTACCAGAGAAATGAAACCAAAACAAATAATCATTGACAAGAATATTTTTATGGCAACGAAAACAGATGTTCTTTGCGATTTTGCAAAGAATAATTTTCTCATTCTGCCGGAGATATTGTTGTACGAGTGTTTAACTACTCAGAAAAACAAGGAGGTTTTGCTATATCGTTTTGAACAGGTTCTCTTAGTAGGAGCACATATTTGCCCAAATATCAAAAGTATATTAAATGAAGAAGCCAATAATTTGTCGCCTTATGGGTCTTTCGTTAATCCAAAGACCACAGATAAGATACGATCCGCATATAAGGAACAAAATGGAACATTTTATAAGTTGTCAGAAATGTCTGAATATCTTGATGAGAATATATGGAACTTTCTTAATCCAGTAGAACTCCTTTATGAAGAGATCCAAGTAAATGATCCAGAGCTTTCCGCTTCAATTAGGCAACTCGATGCTAGTGCTAATAATCGACAAAATCGTTTTAGGTTTTGGGTTCAATTGGTTGAACAACAAGATATTCATAGGTTGGCAACGGAAAACCTTGCAGGTATTACAAATCACCCAGAAAAATATTGTTTATCAGATAGATGGGTAAGCTGGAATTTTTTTCGTGTGACATACGCTGTTATTCTCGAATATAGGTTTTTGAGAAACCACAGTCCAACAGGCATAAAAGAAAATCGTGCTAGGCACGATCTTAAGGATGTCGAGTATGTTTGCCTTCTAAGTCGTGCTGATGGTTTACTGACACGAGACAAAAAATTAGTCAAGCCTTTAGCTCAAGCCGCGTTTCCAGAGAAAGATGTATTTTTCAGTCTTGATGAAGTACCTGACGAATATCTATGTCATCGGAGTTAAGATTGGCATTGCTTGATTTAATAGTTGCTCTGGGGTGGTGGTGGTTGGTATATTAAAAGCGGCATAGAATGAAAAATAGCCACAGATATCACAAATATAAAAAGTAAAGGATGATGGATTCCCGCTTCCGCGGGAATGACATTAACAAGAGTCAGCAAATGGACGTTAGTAAGCAGATTGATTATTGGAGAACAAGTGGTGATGAGGATTTCGCAGCAGCGGAATCGCTGCTGGAAAGAGGTCATCTGCGACATTGTCTTTTCTTTGCGCATCTTGCTATTGAAAAGATACTCAAAGCACATGTGACCCGGCAAATAAATGATATTCCACCACGTATTCACAATCTTGTTCGCCTTGCCGAGAAGGCTGAGTTATCACTTGACGCTGAGCAAATAACCTTTTTGCGGAGCTTTGATATTTTCCAACTGGAGGGTCGCTATCCGGACTCTACACAAATTCTCTTGGATTCAAAAGCCGCACAAGAAAAGCTATCAAAAGCTGGAGATATAATAAAATGGTTGAAAGCACAATTATGACCGCTATACAGCGTTATATCAAGGCTCTTAGCTCATTGGGTATCCATACCCATCGAATTGTACTTTTTGGTTCCTTCGCACGAGGCGATGCCAATGAACTTAGCGATATCGATTTGGTTGTGATTGCTCCGGAATTCGACGGGGCACGCGACATAGCACTCATTGAGAAACTCTGGCAAGCGACTATTTCAGCGGACAATCGTATCGAGCCTATTCCCTGCGGAGAACAGGAATGGGAAACTGACCAGGGCCGTCCAATTCTCGAAATTGCCCGGCGTGAAGGCGTTATTATCGCTGCGTAAAAGGAGTTGTTGATATAGGAAATATTTCGTAATGGTGGCAATGGATAGAATAAAAGAGTTTAGCCGGCGGATTGGGCTGGAGTTTGGCGCTGAACGGGTCATACTGTTTGGCTCTTATGCGCGAGGTGTAGTCACAGAAGATTCGGATGTTGACCTGCTGGTCATCGGGCCTTTTGAGGGTAGAAGCGTGGATAAATCGGTGGAAATTCGGATGAAGCTTCGGCCTGGGTTTCCCATAGACCTGCTCGTTCGCACTTCTGATAAAGTGCGCCAGCGAATGGAAATGGGTGACGACTTTATGCGGGAGATTATCGAAGAAGGGAAGGTGCTCTATGAAGCCGATGACCGCTGAGTGGGTCGCCAAGGCCGAAGGAGACTTCGCTATGATGGAGCGTGAATGCCAGGCGACGGAGAATCCCAACTATGACGGCATTTGTTTTCACGCGCAACAATGCGCCGAGAAATACTTAAAGGCCCGGCTATGCGAGGAGGATATCACATTCAGCAAAATCCACGACCTGGTTGCTTTACTTGAACAGGTTCTTGAAGTCGAGCCAGCATGGGAGAGCTTCCGAGAAGACCTTGCGTATCTTTCGGACTTTGCCGTAACTTTTCGCTATCCCGGCGAATCCGCCGACGCCGAATCAGCAATCGACGCCCAGCGTCGCTGCCGCCAATTTCGTATCGCAGCCCGTGATGCACTGGGATTAAAGACGTAAACTCATTAAGGACAAACTGAATGGCTAAAAGTAAGAGCAAAAAAGCTGAAAAAGTAGTATTGGCATACAGCGGAGGGCTGGATACGAGTGTGATTCTGCCGTGGCTTAAGGAAACCTACGGCTATGATGTAATAGCGTTTGCGGCTGAGTTGGGGCAGGGCGATGAATTAGCCGGCATTAAACGTAAGGCGTTGGCGAGCGGGGCGATCAAGTGTGTAGTCAAAGACCTGCGGAAAGAGTTTGTCGAAGGTTATCTCTGGCCGATACTCAAAGCAGGTGCGGTCTATGAAAAAGAGTATCTGTTAGGGACAAGTGTAGCCCGGCCTTTAATCGCCAAGCATCAGGTCGAAGTCGCACACGCTGAAGGTGCGACAGTAGTAGCCCACGGGGCAACAGGTAAAGGCAACGACCAGGTGCGGTTCGAAGTTACCTATATGGCATTAGACCCTTCGCTGAAAATCGTCGCGCCGTGGAAAGACCCTAAATTTGAACTAACTTCTCGTGAAGCGGCGGTTGATTACGCAAAAAAACACAAAATAACCATCGAGCAGACAAAGAAGAAAATATACTCCCGCGACCGCAACCTCTGGCACCTAAGCCACGAAGGGGCAGACCTCGAAGACCCTGCCAATGAGCCAAAGGATGATTTGTTCGTTATCTCCCGGCCAGTTTCGAAAACACCTGATAAGCCGGACTATGTAACGATAGGTTTTTATGAAGGAATCCCAATAAAGCTTAACGGCAAGTTAACAAGCGGCGTGAGGTTGATTGAAACGTTGAATAAGCTCGGCGGCAAACACGGTATCGGGCAGGTGGACCTTGTTGAAAATCGGCTGGTTGGTATAAAGTCACGGGGCGTGTACGAGACGCCGGGCGGAACCATTCTCGTTACGGCCCATAATGCTCTGGAGAGTCTGACACTTGATAGAGAGACTATGCATTACAAACAACAGGTTGCTCTAAAATATGCCGAGCTGGTTTATTACGGCCTGTGGTTCTGTCAACTGCGTGAGGCGCTTGATGCGTTTGTCGATGTTACACAACGAAATGTTACCGGCGAAGTTAAAATGAAACTGTTCAAAGGACGATGCACACCGGCCGGTATAAAAAGCCCAAACAGTCTGTATCGGACCGACCTGGCGAGCTTTAAGATGGGCGCCGAATATGACCCAACTGATGCAACCGGCTTTATACGTTTGTTCGGCTTGCCTATGAAGGTCGCAGCAGTAGTAAACAGAAAAAAACGTAATTAAGAAAATGCTTAGCCCGCCGTTTCACGGCGGGTTATCTCTTAACCGGGAATAGTATAAAGTAAATTTATGCAACGTGTTGACTTCAAAAATGCCTACTATATAAAACTTGGTAGAGGTGGAAAGTGGGAAGAATCAAGTATTCAAGAGAACAAGGTGCGAATTGGATGGAAAGGTTGGTCTGTTGGAGAAATAAACCTAAGAAACTGGGATAAACTCAAACAGAAATACCGAAAAACGTATAAAAGTAATAGTTCTGCCACAGCAGATATTAATGCGTTAAAGACTATCGTTGAATCTACATCGGACGATATTTGGATAACTTTTCATACCAGTTATCTTTGGTGGTGCCGAGCTGGGAAGCCAGGAATCTTTGAGGACAAGATTTCGAAATATCGTAAAGTGGATGGAAAATGGTATAACTGCGATATTAGTGGCCAACCTCTCATTCTCAATCAAATCCCCGGCAGTATCTCGAAAATACAAAGATTCGCAGGCACGATATGTAAGGTCAAAGAAGTTGATGACTTAAAACGCCTGATAAACGACCAACCAAGCGATGTTTTTCAAGCAATTTCAACGACAAAAAACGTACTGATAGAAGAAGTTGAGAAGGGATTAAAAGGGCTGCATTGGAAGGATTTCGAAATATTGGTGGATTTGATTTTTCGTAATGCCGGCTGGCAGCGGATAAGTATGCTTGGCGGGCCGATGAAAACCGTGGATATGGAATTGCAAGAACCAATAACTGGAGATTTGTATCAGGTTCAAGTAAAGTCTTTTGCTACCACCGATGATTTTGAAAAATATGCTGAGAAATTTTCTTCTGGACGTTTTAGGAAGCTCTATTTTGTAGTTCACAGTCCAGAGTCAAAATTAGCCAATGACCAAAATATGACACGTGAAGGAATAGAACTGATATTACCCAGACGGTTAGCCAAAATGGTAGTTGATTCTGGTTTAACTGACTGGCTATTAAAAAAAATCAGGTAAGTACACGGGACGCCATCCCCAAGCTGCGCTTGAGGCTGCCACCCTTCCAAGCTATAAAATCAAATTTGACAGACTAATAAACGCTGATTGAAATAGTAGGGCCGTGTGTTATAATATTGTCATAAGTTAAACCGTCAGAATAACGGGAGCAACGGCTATGAAAACAAAAATGACCATGATTTACTGGAAGGGTGAGAAATATTGGCTGGGAAAGCTTCTTGAGCATCCAGAAATTATGACCCAGGGAGAAACTCTGGGGGAATTAGAGGAGAATATTAAGGATGCGTATCTATTGATGGCTATGGATGAGGTGCCTGAAGAACACAAGATGAAAGAAATTGCAATATGAAGCGAAAGAAATTCGTCCGCCAGCTCACAAAAGAGGGGTGCGTTTTATTAAGGGCTGGAGCAAAGCACGACATCTACATAAACCCATCTACTGGCCGGAAACAGCCCGTTCCGAGGCACATCGAGATTGATAACCACTTAGCAAGGCATATCAGAAAATATTTAGGCTTGAAATAGCTTGGCTTGATTTTCGATACTGGATGCTCGTAAAAATCAGTTTTGAACATTTGAATTTCGAGTTTGTTTGGATTTCGTGCTTCGAATTTCTTATTAGGGAGATATTGTGGCAGTACCTGATTGGATTTGGTTTGTCTTTATCTTTGCGTTCGGCTGTTGTATCGGCAGCTTTCTGAATGTTGTCATCTATCGCTTACCTCGTGATAAGTCTTTGGTAACTCCGCCTTCAACTTGTCCGGCTTGTGGTAAGCACATTCGTTTTTACGACAATATACCGCTGGTTTCGTGGCTGTTTTTGGGCCGGAGGTGCCGGTATTGTAAAGCACCGATTTCGCCGCGTTATTTTGTTATTGAGCTGCTGACGGGCCTGATTTTTTTAGGTCTTTTCATTTTGTATTTCAAGTTCAATTTACGAGACGGTATCAGGTTAAATGCAGGCGGCGGCTGGTTTATTTACCTTCTTCACATAATTATGTTGGCAGCTTTCATTGGGGCTTCAGCGATTGACTTAGAGCACTGGGTCATTCCACTATCTATTTGCTGGTTGGTTACCCCAGTCGGGTTTGTTGGCTCGGCGGTCGGAGTTTATATAATTGACCCTGCTCTGATTCGTGCGTATTTGCTTTTACCGAGTGCCTCGGCGAACACGGGTGCACTGGCAGTGGGGGCAACAGTAGGGCTGGTTATATCCTGGGTGCTGCTGGTGAGCGGTTTGCTTAAAAGAAGCTACGAATCGGAGGACAGAGGACAGACAACAGAGGACGGAGAACAGAAAGTAGAAAGCCCAAGTGAGCAAAAGTTTGAACCTGTTGGAAGTAAGTTATCGGAGGCAACTGCTACAGAGCCAAGTTGGACTTCTAACGGGGTCAATCATCGCCTGGAGGTCTGCCGGGAGGTGGTCTTTTTACTGCCGATTATCATCTGCTCGGTGGCGTTACTCTGGATTGTCAGAGAAGTTACGCCGGTATGGGCCTGGTGGGAGGATTTTTCACAACATCCTGCTATTGCAGGACTTCTGGGCAGTCTGTGGGGTTACTTTGTGGGCTGCGGTATTGTCTGGGGCATCCGTATCTTTGGGACTTTAGGGTTTGGAAAAGAAGCAATGGGACTCGGTGATGTGCATCTGATGGGCGCTGCGGGGGCGGTAATAGGACCGCTTTACGTCGTGTTGGCATTCTTTGTGGCACCATTCTTTGGCCTGGCCTGGGCGGGTTTTCAGATGTTTTTTAAAAAAATTCGACAAATTCCTTATGGTCCGTTCTTGTCTTTGGGTATATTTGTTGTTATGATTCTACATGATTGGATTCGCGATTATCTGAGTTTTGTGTTTTATCGTTGAAATGGAAAACCTAAATTCAACATTATAAGGAGATACCAAATGCGGATTACCAACGAAAAAACAATTGCTCTGCTGATATGTCTTATAGTATTTACTCTTTTGCCCGGCTGCACCAACTGGGAGAAAAAATACGAAGCTCTGAGTGTGGAGCACGAGAATCTAAAGGGCCTGCTCGAACGTGAAAGGTCTGAAAAGGGTCAGCTTGCCGACCGGATTTCGCAAGACCAGATGACAATCGAAGAGCTCCAAAGACAGATTGAAGAACGTGTCAAAACACCTGCCGAAGCCACTGGCTTCGGAGAGGGCTACGATGTTGCTTTCGACCCATCCAGAGGAACGATTACTGTAACGCTGCCGAATGCTATATTATTTGATTCGGGAAAGGCCGAGTTAAAAAAGGCAACAAGTGCGGAGCTTGACCATATTCGTTCGGTATTGCGGGAGAAATATGCCGGCAAACAAGTAGATGTTGTCGGCCATACAGACACGGACCCCATCAAGAAATCAAAATGGAAGGACAACTGGGAACTTTCGGCTCAACGTGCTCTTTCCGTGCTTAGATACTTAGTCAAACGCGGTATCCCTGAAGATAAGATTCAAGCGGTAGGTTGTGGAGAGAGCCAGCCTATCGCTTCCAATTCAACCACCAGCGGTAAGGCAAGAAACCGAAGAGTCGAAATCGTGGTGCATATGAGGTGACGTTGCGTTACTCAATCCTCGCTCAAGCGATAGTGAAATGCTAACAGAAGAAGAGAAGAAGACCTGATAATTGCAAAAGAATTCAAGGACCGATTATCTGTTTCCATTTCTGTGTTAGACTTTAGAGTCTATGGCTCAAGAGCAAAGGGTGATGTCCCACCAGAATCCGATTTGGATATATTTATTGTAGTAGAGGAACTTACGTTAGAACAACGCCGACGCATTTCGGAGATTGCGTGGGAAGTGGGCTTTGAAATGGACCGCGTCATATCGACCTTTGTGGCCACCCGCAAACAGCTAAAAGTTGGTCCTTTAGCAGCAAATCCGATACTGAAAAAAATTGATAATGAAGGTATTCGTTTATGACTAAAGACCAGCTTGCAGCATTGTTAAAATATAGGATGTGGAGTCATATCTACGTTCTACCGGCTATTTGTAAGTTTTTATAGTTAATTGAAGGCTACTATAATGTTGGTTATTCTACAAAAACACCAGCTTCTATTGTGCTATCCTTGTTGATACGAATGGTGTTGGCTCCATCTTTAGGCGTGTAGAACAACTTAGTGTTGCTTTTTTCCTTAATCACCTGTTGTTTTTCATATTGGCTTCGGCCGCAACTGCATATCAAAATATCCGCATCGAGCTTTTCCAAAAAATCATCCTCTAACGTATTGACCGAGCCGTGATGAGGGACAACGACAATGTCGGCTTCTAAGCCTGGATGTAACCGTAGAAGCTCTCTTTGCGCAAACTTTTCGATGTCGGAGCATAGAAGTATTTTGGTGCCGGCAAATTCGAGCAATGAAACTAATGATTTGTCGTTATCACTCAAATCCTCATTCTGACATATCTGTTCGTTTGGCCAGAGTATTTTTATATTAGCACTGCTGCTTAAATTCAAATCTTTGTTCAAGCGTTTTATTTTGAGGTCCTTTTCTGTCAGGCAGTCATTGAGAAATTTAGCCGTACCCCATTGGTCGGTCTTATCAAAAAAGGCATCATTGGCGTAAACGCCGATGACTTTGCAGTGTTCGGCAATCCGGGGTATTCCATTTATATGGTCTATATCGTTATGGCTTATGATAATGGCGTCGATTTTATTTATTCCGGTACGGTCTAAGAACGGTGCAATAATTCGTCCGCCGATGTCGCTTTTGTGCAGCGAGCCTGCGTCAAAAAAAACGTTGGCTTTGCCCGGAAGCCGGACGAATATTGCCTGGCCGTGGCCAACGTCAAGACAGGTAATGACCAAATTGTCCCGATGTGTCCTTTGCCATTTTGCAGTGCCTAAGAAAACAATTATTGCCAGGAACATCACCGTGCAGATTACTTTTTTTATTAAAGGACGCCGAAAGTAGGCAAAGCCGGCAAAAAGAACAAAGCAGTAATATAAAATTATTAGTGTAAATGGGACATGCCCCATAAGTATTTGTGAAATATCCAGATGGGCGATGAGTTCTACGAGCCAAATCAGCAAATCGGACAAGAAGCTCACTATTAAGCCTAATACTGCCGCCAAGCTCGGCAGCAAGAAAGACAGGATTATTTTCAAATATCCAAAAGTTAAAATCAAAGCTATAAATGGAAAAGCAACCACTGTCCAGATACTTGTAAGTGGGTTAATCGTGTAAAAATGATACAGCAAAATGCCGGCACCGCCCAGCCAAGCTGTAATGCCTGTGGAAAATAATCTCAATAAATACGGCCCCGGCCTTGAAATTATGCGGTAAAATGGCCTTGTTTCTGGAGCTTTCTTACCCCAGGGCAAACCCATTATTTTTTCATATAGAAAGAAGTGGATTCGCTGGCAAAAAAGCAAAAGTCCAAGCACCGATGCAAACGATAATTGCCATCCTGCCTCGAATAACTGCGTTGGCCTTATAAGTAAAAGAATTATTGCCGCTAATGATAATGTGTTGATTGAATTTGAGCGTCGGCGAAAGAAAAATGATACGCAGTAAACAGAACATATAATAGCCGCTCTTATCGTCGGTGCTCTCGGCGGGACAATTAACAGAAATATACTAATCGCGACTATACAAATGACCGCACGGGCAGGCTTCATTAAACCTGCTGTTTTGCACAGCCACCAGATAATCCCTATCAAAATGCCCAGGTGCATTCCGGACAGGCTGATAAAGTGCAGCAGGCCGGTTTTGCGAAATGCCCTGTAAGTGCCGCTGTCGATATTGCCTCTATAGCCCAACAGCAATGCCTCCAGTAAGCCTCGGCTGGGCTCCTCCGGCGATAGACTGCCCAACAATGCCTGTGCAGCCGATTGCCTTACCTTGTTTTTTAGTTTTGTGAAAATAGCATCAGAAGTGCTTTGCAGCAATTCGATGCCATCCCGTGATGTTACAGATGCAGCGATAAAGACATTTTTCCTCGCCAGGTACTTGGCCGTATCGAACTGGCCGGGGTTGGTAGGGGGGCTGAATCTGCCCAGCCGGCAGTACGCCTGTATGTAATCACCGGCTTTTAAGTCCAGCACCGGCTCATCAAACTGCACGCGAACGGTGCCAGTCACCTTTGCCCAGCCGTCGATAGTTTCTACTTCGTTGAGCTTAAGGTAGAAGCTGGTAGCCGGGTCGGTGAACTTGAATCTGGCGAATTCCCAGTTTCGATTTTTATTAACATACGGCTTGGTAACAATCAGTCCGCGAATCGTTGCCAGTTTCGAGTCATCGGCGACAAGATTGCGAATGTCGTTTGGGCTCGGCCGGTGAAAACTGGCCAGCCGAATCGCACCAAGGCATACAAAGCAGGCCAGGGCCAAGTACGCCGTGGCGTATTGGTGAGTGGTGAGTAGTAAGTTGTGAGTGGTGAGCTGTGAGTGGTGATTATAAGAAGATTGTTGGATGATAAAGAAGAAAACAGTTGCTGCTGTAAGCAGACCAAGCAGTATCAACCAAAGCCAGAGGAACCGTGTTCCGAGCAATGTGTTTTGTATCAGAATCCCTGCTATAAGACCTACAGCGACAAAAACAAGAGGGCATGTGCTTATGATTTGCCTGTGAAGATTTCTGCCGGCTAATTGCTGGTCAATCAGAGCTAATTTTCGCTGGATGTCGTCCATAGCCGAACAGACTACAGACTCAAGACACAAGACTCAAGGGTAATTTTGACCATACTCAAAAGGCAGGACTCAAGTTATAAATCCGCCACCGGCGGGACTAATTTTGTCCAGAAAATTTCACAGATACAAGCTGTTAATCATTTATAGATAGAGAGGAGGTAAAAAGTATATCTTGAAATGAAGTGTAACACTTATGTGATTTGCTCTGGCGTTACATATTCTGTCTGGCTGCCAGGATATGTTTGTATCGCGTCCATATCAGTATTATGGGAATTATACACAACACCGCATTTATGAGCCAGATGCGAGTTATGGTTGAAATGCCCGGAGCGGATTCATAAAAAAATACACGAGTATAGAATCCAAGCAGACTGTACAGATACACTTCCTTATTATCCAGGATGCCGGATAAAATCAACGGCAAGAACAGATACACGATGGCGATGAAGCTTAAAAGAAGCCCTATTTTGTCAGACACCGGCTTATAAACAACATAGAGCTCCAGCAATAACATAAGAAACAGGTAAAAAGAAAATAGAATGACAATATAGTAAAGATTGTATAACAACTCCTGTTCGGTCATCAAAGCCGTTACGATAGCACCCGCTGTCCAGATTGCAAACAAGACGAGAACAGGAAGTAAATTCGAGTATAGAAGAAAGCCGGACACTAAATTTTTATTACCGGCCGATTTGCTTTGAATTAAACCGCTGTGCTCAAGATACCTGTCGAAGCTGCGAAGCGACCAGATGGGAACGAGCAAGACCGGCAATAAAGAAATCAGCCAATAAAGATAATTTGTTTTTTGTGCCCCCTCTGTTAAGAATTCGTAGAAGAGGCCGAAGAGGACAAACTCAAAGCCAAGCATAAAGATATATGCACCCATTCTTGTGAATAAGGGTTCATCCTCACGAGTGAATCTGCGTAATATCCCCTTGATAACCCAACAGCTAAAATAAAACGCAACCAGACTGATTAATATAAGGACAGGAAGTTCTATTGTATAAAACTTTTCTGTGATATTCTCAAGCTCGCTGATTTTTGTGAATGCCTTGATAGCAGGGCGGATTATGAATAGCACGAAGAAAAAACAAAGAACGATGAAAATTGCTATATGGTTTTTCTTTTTTATGCTAACCGGTTTAATGGATGACAATAAAGCCAATGAGTTCGCAAGAAGGGCTACGGAAAGGAGGGCCAAAAAACTTTGCCCCAAAAAGACGCCACTGACCTGCCCTAATATACCAAAGATTATCAAGAGCAGAAAATTAACTCCCGATAGCAACAGCAGAACGAGGTTTTTCCCAACGAGAATACCGACGGCTTTTTTGCCGGCAGAAATTGGAAGTATTCTAAAGAAATCGTAAGATTTTCCGGTAATCTCGTCTCTGATAGCAGAGCCTGAGTTAGATGCAGCCAATAAGCAGAGAAAAACCACCTGCAGAATCAAAAACTGGTAGCAAACGACCTTAAAGAAACGAGCCTGATTCCCAAACCATTCCTGGTATTGATAGGCGGTGTAGTTTATAAACAAAATTAACGAAATAATGGCTATATAAATGGTAATGTAAATCCAGAGCTGGCGCGGACGCATCAGGCTGTAACGATAACGTCGTATCAATGGATTATTAAGTATCACTTTGTCTGTCCTGTTAAAAAATCCTATTATTCGCTGTCTGAAATCTTCATAAACAAGTCTTCAAGGTCGGTCTTTTCTTCGCCGAAGCTAAAAACCTTTATGCCTTTTGAAACCAAGTGCGAATTCAGGGCGGCCAATTCAGATTCACCGGCACTAATCTCAACGGTTATATCATTATCCTGGACTGTCCCTATCTTAGTATCAGGAAATTCCTTTATTAGCCGAACTGCCTGGTCACAATTTTCAAGCACACTCACGCGGATTTTCCTCGAATCAAAGACCTTTTGCTGAATTTCATCCACAGCGCCTTGTAAGACTATTTTGCCCTCGTTCATTAGTGCGATATGGGAGCAAAATCCGGACAGCTCGGTCAATATATGAGAGGATATGATAATAGTCTTTCCTTCACGGCTGAGTTTTGTTAAAATCGCGCGTAGTTGAATTCTCGCCTTAGGGTCCAGACCGCTGGCCGGCTCATCCAGCAGAAAAACATCAGGGTCGTGTACTAAAAGCGCCCCAACACCCATTCGCTGAACCATACCTCGCGAAAGGTGGCGAATGAAATCATCTCGTTTGCTCTGGAGTTCAATGTAATCGAGCACCTCATCAACCCGCTGTGATATGAGTTTATCTTCAACCTTATATGCCTTTGCAAAGAACTCCAGGCACTCTCGAAGGGTAAGATCGTTATAAAGATTGAAAAAATCAGGCAGAAATCCGATATGTTTTCGAATGGCAAGGTATTCCTTTGCTAAATCGTATCCTAACAATCGAACGCTGCCGCTTGTAGGCCGAAGCACAGTTGCCAGAATCCTTAGAAGAGTGGTCTTTCCCGCTCCGTTGGGGCCTATAAGGCCCCACACTTGCCCCTTATCCACAGAAAGACTTACATCATTGACAGCTACTACTGTACCGAATTCCTTTCTGATGCTGTTTACTTCCAAGATTTCCATATTGCTATACCATGGTAGAGGCAAGAAGTGCAAGATGTCAGCTCAGTGCTGTTAACGTTATCAGTCAGGTGCAATCCGGCTTCTTAACCAGACAGCCCAACTCAAGGATTATAACCTTAGTCTATTAAGCGTCAATGCTCATGTTTCATCATAACGATAAAAAAAGGATTATCTCCGGTTCCTTCTTTTAAAGTGTTATGCAAATTTGAGGTTAGGCATACTTTGAAAAGAAAAAATCGTTTTTTGATTTTTTCTTTTCAAACAGTAACTTATTGTGTAATAATCAGTTAGGTGATTATTTAAGAAATTCAAAAAACAGATTTCATTAAATAATATATGCCTAACCTCAATTTTGCAGAAGCCTTTTCTTTTACAGAAAAGATGTTCCAACAAGGATAGTCGGTTTAGTTCAAAGCTGTATGTATTGTTTGGGTTCGAAGTTTGTTTCCATTGTCCAGGTTGTGGCTCTGGCGTTTTTGAGGCGATAACATATCATTACTTCGTAGCCCTGGCTCTCTACCCATGGCTTTAAGAAGGAGAAAGCTTCGACAACCTGCTTTTTTAGCTCCAACTCGTCGAGCATCTCTACGGTGCCTTCGATTCTGACCTGGCGTCCCTGCTCGGCGTTATAAAAGCAAAGCTCGGCAGCCGGATTGGCTCGCAGTTGCTTGTGAACGGCTTTGTCCCGACCGGTACAGAAAATGATTCCATTTTCGTCGGCTTTATACAACATCATTGAACGAACGCGAGGTTGATTGCCGTCAATCGTAGCAAGGCTGAAGACAGGATTTTTTGTTGCGAATTCAAGAACTTCTTCTTTGGTCATAATCAAGTTCCTTATGTCATGAATGTTTATTGATTGTCTCTTTGCCGTTCATATATGGGCGTAGGATTTTTGGTATTGTTATTGAGCCGTCGGCGTGCTGGTAAAGCTCTAAAATCGGTATCAGTATTCTCGGTGATGCGATGACTGTATTGTTGAGTGTGTGGCAGAAGTGGTTCTTCTTTGTGGCGGGGTCTTTGTAGCGGAGGTTCATTCTTCTGGCCTGGAATTCGTAGAATTTGCTTGCGCTGTGGGTTTCGCAATAGTTGCCGCGCGAGGGCATCCAGGCTTCGATGTCGAATTTTTTTACCTGGCCTCTGCCGAGGTCGCCGGTGCAGACATTTGCAACCCGGTAGGGCAGTTCCAGGGCCTGCATCACAGCCTCGGCGTTGGCTAAAATCTCATTGTGGAACTTATTGCTCTGTTCGACGCTGTTCTCACAGATAACTACCTGCTCGACCTTGTCGAACTGATGGATTCTGTAAAGGCCGTAGGTGTCTTTGCCTGCGGCGCCGGCTTCGCGTCTAAAACAGCTTGATAGTGCCACGTAATTTAACGGCAGCTCTTCGGCGCTTAATATCTCGCCCATACGGTAGGCCGTCAACGGGACTTCAGCGGTACCTGCCAGATTGAGCTGGTCCTTTTCCATTCGGTAAGTCTGGTCTTCAGAGCCAGGGAAAAAACCAGTGCCTATCATTGTCTGGTCCTTCATAAGAAGCGGCACCGACATTGGGACATATCCTTTATCGACCATGAAGTCGATTGCGAATCGCAGAACCGCCCAGTGCAATAGCGCCCCATCACCTTTCAGGATGTAGTTTCTTGTCCCTGCTAATTTCACGCCTCGTTCGATATCGATAATACCCAGGGCCAATCCCAACTGTACGTGGTCTTTTGGCTCGAAATCGAACTTCCGAATCTCTCCCTCTCTTCTTATTTCAACATTTTCTGTATCGTCCTTACCTATTGGCACATCATCATCGGCCGGCTGCGCCACTAATCGCATAAGCTTAACAAATTCCGGTTGGAGTTCTTTGATTTTCTCTTGAAGTTCTATTTCTTTCTTTTTATGTATACTCAGCTTGCCTATGGCATTGGTCTTCTCGTCCCCAGATAGTTTAGGGATCGATTTGCCGAGTTTATTTTTCTCAGTCGCGATATATTGCAACTCATTTTTATTGTCCAGAAGAGCGGTATCTATATCGAGGAGATGGTCGATATCAACGTCGTAGTTTTTATCATTTGCGGCTTTCTTGAATTTCTCACGTTTTTCACGTATTTGTTTAATGTCGATCATAATTATTTAGAGAAGTACAAATATATTATTTTCAATTCGGAAGTCGCCATTTCCAAACGAACCTTTGACGAACTCAGGCTATTGTTTGAGGGTACCACCCAACGGCTTGTCCTGATATTCTGATTCCCTGATACTCTGCATCCTGATTTCCCGGTACTCCGATATTCGCCTTTCTTAAAAACGTTCGTAATCAGGAAGCTGACTGCAAGGCTATTGTTCATATCTTTTCGAGCCGACAATGAGCCAGGCTGCATTTTCTTTTCGGAGTATGTAATCGAGCTTAAATGTATCACTGTCGGAGACAAACTCAACCGGACCGAACGTAGCGTTGCCGCCTACAATCTTGATTTTGGCGTTACTATCGTTGACTTCAACGTTATCCATAAAGCCCCGCTGGATTGCTCTGGACATACGCTCGCGCAATGCAACTTTGCCGCTACCTCTGGAAGAGATGTAGTCCTCGGAAAACTTCGCCATCAGCTTGTCCAAATCCTTTGCCACCATAGCCGCTTTCCATTCGGCCATCGTTGCACCGACGAGCTGTTCATCGGAAGGCCCCTGGGCGGGAGCCTGGCATCCAAAGAGGGTCAACGCAAAAAAAGTCAAACTCAAATTCAGGATAACCAACTTTTTCATATTTTCACTCCTTTTATTCTGCCGTTGTCTCCTTTGTCATCAGGCTGGAACTCCCAACTGTTACATTCATCGAAGTGTACTGTGCCAGTAAGCTGACGTCAATTATATTTCGTATTGCGTCATGCGTATTGCGATTAGGCTCTCGACTTTTTACTTGCCGCTATACCTTTTTATAATTACGACGTTATTTTGTCCGCCGAATCCGAAGGACTCGTTCATCACGACATCAACCTGACATTTGCGCGGCTTATTAGGCACATAATCCAGATCAAGCTCCGGGTCGGGGTCTATCAGATTCATTGTCGGCGGTAATACATTATCTCGAATGGCCAGGACACAGGTAATCAACTCGGCTGCACCGGCTGCTCCAATTAGATGACCAAGCATACTCTTGACACTGCTGGCAGGGGTTTTTTTCGCTTCTTCTTTGAAAACCGCTTTAATTGCCTTGGTCTCTATTGAGTCGTTTTCCATTGTGCTTGTGCCGTGCGTGTTTATGTAATCTATATCTTTATAGCTGATGCCGGCGTCGGCAAGTGCCGCAGTAATCGCTTGTGCCGCGCCTCTGCCTTGTTCGTGCATATCGGTAATTCTGAATGCGTCGGAGCTGCTGCCATAGCCGATGACTTCTGTTAATATTTCAATCCCTCTTTTTTTCGCCGAGCTTAAAGATTCGAGAATGACAATTGCTGCGCCTTCGCCAAGTATGAAGCCGTCTCTGGTAGCTGAGAACGGCCTTGATGCCGTTTCGGGACTGTCATTTCTCGTCGATAGGGCGGTAAGACGATTAAAGCCCATAAGGCCCAATGGATGTATCATTGAATGCGCACCGCCTGCAATCATTATGTCCGCGGCACCTTTGCGGATTAGCATCATTGCCTCGCCGACGGACTGAGTGCTGGCTGCGCAGGCGGTAAGGCAGCTTCTTGTCGGCCCGCGAGCGCCCGTGAGCACTGCGATATGAGCAGCGGGCATATTCGGCTCCTGCTCAAGCTCGCACATCGGGTCCATTCTGCCGAAGGCGACCTGCGCCCACCGGCCCCAGTCCATTTCGTTTTTGTCTGCGTCCCATCCCTCAACGATTGCAGCGAAAAATACATCATTGTCAACAGAGCCTTCGCCTGCACCCAAATAAATCCCTAATCTGCTTCGGTCTATTCCATCGGTTGGCACGGCGGTTTCAACATCAATCCCGGCCTGTTTGCAGGCCTGATTCGCTGCGCCGATGACAAAGCCGGAGCCTCGATTGCCGTGTTTGTGTAACTGCGGATTCTTCGTGTATTCTGCAAAGTCGTAATCTTTGACCTCGGCATCGAATGTAGTAGGGAACGTCGAGGCATCGAAAATGGTGGTTTTAGCTACGCCGCTCTTGCCCGCTAATATCGCCTGCCAGAGCGTTTCCACATCGTGGCCTAAAGGACAAACGATACCCATTCCGGTTATTACGACTCGTTCAGCCATTTATTAGACCCTTGAGATACCTTTCATGTCCTATTTTGAATAATGAATATTCAACAAGGAATATTGAATGTCGAAGTTAAAAAGCTAAATTCATTTACTCTGCCTGCGTTTGTTTTTTTCCGCTGTTCTTACACTTGTCACAAAAATTGATATTAACTCATCGCATTCAGCTATAATACGAACTGCGAAATCAATCAAACGCTTTTCAAGATTATACTTGTCGTTTTTATCATCTTCTCTGGGCATCTCAATCCGATTCTTTTACTTCTTTATTCGTCATTCCTTGTTCGATATTGGATATTCAATCTGGTCGTTTCAACACTACTGCGGCTGTTTGTCCACCATACGTATAACTGCAGGACAGTGCATAACGAATATTCTTTTCCTGCGGCTGATTAGCAATATTCAAATTGTAGCCGGCAGCTTTTCTGTCGTAGTTTTTCGCAGCGGGTATCTTACCGTCAGCCATTGCACAAACTGCAGCGATAACATCAAGCGCTCCGCTTGCAGCACCTGTGTTACTTAGCATACTTTTGGTCGGCCAAACAGGGATTTCGGCAGCCGCTTCGCCGAGAGCCGACTGGATTGCTTTTGCTTCAGCCAAATCATCGACTGCTATCCCCGTCCCATGCGGGATTATCAGGTCTAAATCTTCCGGCTCTATTTGTGCATCTGCTATTGCCTTTTCTATTGCTATCTCAATGCCTTTGCCATCAGGCTCAATATGTTCATACGCGGGATTTATACTATTACTGTGACCGATTCCAGCCACTTCAGCGTAAATCTTTGCACCTCGCCTTTCGGCATTTTCCAGACTTTCCAGTATCACTACACCGGCGGCTTCACCAAAGACCGAGCCTTTGGCATCGGCGTCAAATGGCCTGCAGGCGGAAGCCGGCTCGTCATTGTTTTTGTCGGTGGCTCTTTTAAGCAGGCACTGGCGAATCATAACTATTGGACTGACCTTTGCCTCAGCACCGCCGGCCAAAGCGATGTCACTGGCGCCGCGGGCGATAATCTGCGCTGCCTCAGCTATGGCCAAATGCGCGGACGTTTCGGCACAGGTGATACTATTGCTCGGCCCCTGAATATCGTGAATGATACCTATATGGCAGGCGAGCATATTAGGTAGATATTTCAACAACCATAAAGGCGTTACAAGCTCAAGGCCTTCCTTGCCCCATTTATGAATGTCAAATTTGCCGTCGGTAATGCTTGCCGCCACCGCAGGGGCCAGTTCAACCAAATCGCAGCTTATAAGACCCGCACCCAGATTGACTGCTATACGCTCGGGATTGACATTGACGTTTTCCGGGTCGATACCTTTTGTAATAAGGCCGCTGCGAACAAGCGCTTCGTTTGCTGCTATGACCGCCAGCTCGATGTCCCTGGACATTAGTTTGATGGCTTTGCGATATGTCTTCGGCACATATTTCTTAATATTATAATTGGGGACCTGGCCGGCTAATTTGCAGTTGAAGCCCACAGGGTCAAACGCTGTAATTTTATCTATCCCACACGTACCGGCGCAGAGCCCGGCCCATGTTTCATTGACAGTTAATCCAAGGGGGGTTACCGCACCAAGGCCGGTTATCACTACGCGAGCCGAATCCATCAATCTTGCTCCGAATCGGCAGCGCCGGAACCGGCGCCACCTGAAACCACGTCTCGCAGAAGTAATTCGAATACAGATGCCTCGGCGGTGAACACGAAGTTCTCCTCCGGGAATTCTTTACCCGCCAGATTCTGGTCTATATGGCTGAACATCAAATCTATCTCGGCAATTAGTTTATCCGCACAGGTTATCTTGCCGCTTGTGCTTGCCGCTTCCGGGGCGATGGATTCAATTTTTGCATCTAATTTTATCGTATCGCCCGGCTTTACGTAGTCAAAAAAGACGGCTTTTTTTATCTTCGCAAGGATGACTTTTTCCTGAAACTTTTTTGCCTCGCCGACCAGTATTCCTGAAGTTTGTGCCATCGCTTCAATCATCAAGCACTCCGGCATAACGGGAAAGCCGGGAAAATGGTCGTGCAAATGCTCCTCAGCGAGCGTTACATTCTTGAGCGCTACGGCACGCTTTCCACTTTGAAACTCAACAAATTTGTCTATCCAAATCCAACGCATTTTCCGCTCATATTAAAGTTAACGGCAGATTGACTTTGAGCCATCCTGCCGCTAATACATTCAGGAACTTTACATTATTAAGCAGCCTCGAGCTTACCTTCGACGTAATTTACAATCGCATTGACGGTGAACAGGTCGGCTAACTTGTTAATATCAGGGTCGCTCTCGAATGCCGTTATATCGGTATGCGGCATCTTGTCTCGCAATTCGGCCAGTCCTTTTTCGGTCAATTTGCCGTTATGGACAAATTCGGAATCGTTCATCAGATTCTCAGCGGGGAATAACTCTTCCCGCGGGATTTTTATTCCGAACGCTTTCTCTAATCGAAACACTATGTCTAAAAAGTCAATGCTTTCAGCTCCTAAATCTCCCATCAAGGTCGCCTCAGTTGTAACCTCATCGTCGTCAACGCCCAACGCATCGACCAAAACTTCCTGAACCTGCTGCATAATTTCGTCCCGACTCATTGCCATACTCTTTTACCTCCAGTATTCAATTCCCTATTGCAATAGTTTCCATCGTTTTTTCATATTTTCGATTATCTTGGCATCAATGTCTGCCATTGCTGAATTCTGGTCAGCTAAGTTAAAATGCCTCAAACCAAATCGTGCCTCAACAATTCGCTCACCTTGGGACAAGCCAAAGCCGGTAAAGCTGCTGACGTTTTCTTCGATAGTCTTGGCCTGGACCGTGTATTCTATCTGGGCACCGGGGGCCAGAAAACTTTTATATTTTACATTTCTTGCCTGTTCAAGCAATATCATACTGTGGGCGAAATTTTCCGTCCGGCGCACCAGCCAAGATGCCGACTCGATTAGCCCTTCCAGCAGCAATACCCCTGGCAGCACCGGAAACGTTGGAAAATGGTCGGCCAAGTATTCCTCAGCTAAAGAAACGCTCTTGACCGCCTTTATTTGCCTGCCATCTTCCAGCGAAATAACTTTGTCAATAAGTATAAATCTCATCCACAGACTTCTTAACCATAGATTTCACAGATTATATAACTACATATTTCACAGATTTTACTATTCGCGATACGATATACGAGATGCAATTGTTTTTCCAGCCTTTTTTGTTGAAAGATTAGACCAACTTTGGCACAATTGGTTAAACTGACATGCTGGATATTATTATAGATTGCCAGAGCAGGAGATAACAGAATGCTTAAAATAACCGGATATATCGAAAAAGATGCAGAGACCGGCCTATATGTGGCTAGTGTTCCGGGAATTCCCGGAGCCCACACTCAGGCGGAAACTCTGGATGAGCTTAGAAAAAACCTCAAAGAAGTGGTCGAATTGTGCCTTATTGACGATTACAATAATCATATCAAAAAGCTATAGAAGCAAACTCTCCAAAATCAGCCTCTAAATTTTTCTTTATTTTTTTATATCTGAGGGACTATACTTCTTATCTATGAATATACGTGGTGCGAAAATTTCGGATGTTAAGGGAATTAACGCCCTGATCAGCTCTTATGCTGAGCGGGACAGGATGCTGTTTCGCTCAATGGCTGATATTTATGAGAACCTTCAGACCTTTACTGTGGCCGAGGCCGATAGAGATGTGGTCGGCTGCTGTGCGCTGGAGATTATCTGGTCGGATTTGGCGGAAATAAAATCGTTAGCGGTCGATGAGGCAAATACAGAAAAGGGCATCGGTAAGATGTTGGTAACCGCCGCCCTCGAACAAGCCGAGCAGCTTGGTGTGCCGAGGGTCTTTGCGCTGACGCTTGAGCCGGACTTTTTTGAAAAATTGGGCTTTGAGGTGATCGAAAAAGAGACGCTGCCAATGAAGGTCTGGAGCGATTGTGCGAAGTGTCCAAAGCAGGATAATTGCGATGAGATAGCAGTTATAAAAAGTGAGCTAAAGTGAGCTAAAATTAAAAATAATAAATAACTTCAGACGCTTCATACTTTAGACACTTCAAATTTTAGGCACTTTTCATCCTACTTGTCGGCGTTGGAAAAGGGCGATGGCCACTGCGAGTATAGCTGTTGTGTAACACAAGGCATAAGAAGCACTTATCACGATATATTTTACAGGTACCTGGCTGCTTTCGTAAATTGCGTCGCTAATCCAGAAAATCTGTAGATTCGGCACCAGAAATCTGCCAATTTGGGCCCACAAATATCTCTGTGGCACTTTATTGTCCAGGTCGTACTTATCGTCATCCACGGGTAAATCATTGGCTTCAAAGAACTCAAACCGTCCGGATTGGAGATTTTTTACTTCGTAACCCTTCAATCTGCCGAATGCATAATCACTGACAAGACCCAATAAAAAAATCCCGATACAGGCCGAGAGCGTTACCACAATGTTGAACCTGGCGGAAAGTGCCACCGCCAAAGCCACAATTATTATTGCAGCCAACAGCAGTAATACCGAGCCATAGATATCCACGGCGTTTATGCCATTATCCTTGGGATTAAACTGCCAGTTGCGGTCAATAAAAACCAGGAACACGATGCCAAATGTAGCAAATATGCCGGTTAAAACGATAGCTGTCGATGAAAATTTCCAATCATAAGCGTAGTTGAAAAAAGCACTTAGTAGAAAAGCTGCGAGAACAATAACTGCTGCTGAGGCCAGAACCGTCCAGTCGTGCAGGTCATTTACAGTTTCAAGGACACCGTGTCTAATCGCCATCAGCATGGCGATAGTGCAAATATAATGCGCCAGAACCACGGCGGCAGCTACGCCGAAAAATTTCGCAATAATGAATATCGGACGTTGGACAGGTTTGGTTACTACCGTTGTTATAGTTTTATTCTCCAACTCCTGGGCTACAGCGCCGGAAGCGGAAAATATTGCAATGAACAAGCTGGTCAAAAACAGCGTAGATAATCCTATCTCTCGCAAGAGTTTGTTGTCGTCGCTCATTGTGTACATCGTCAAGGAAGGACTTATAAAGAATAAAAACAAGGCGGTAACAATGATTATGGCATAGACTGGTTGTCTTAGGATTTCTATGAAAGTATTTTTTGCTATTGTAAACAACTTATTCATCTTCAACAACCAACTCGGGCCTCCTGTGCCGTCAGCCAAAGCGTTACGATTTTAGCTTTATACCAAGGCTTAATTTTTTTACAATTGTCCCTATACCAAAATAACGTTTATTGTTATATTACGCAACTTGAAACTTGCAAATAACAAACACAGATATTAAATGAATACTGTGCCTGTGGTTTTTTTGTTCGGATTATATAACCGGTATAGAAAATGACAGTATCATCCAAACGCCCTGAACACATATCGCTGGTATCGTTGATTTTGAGCGTGGTCTTTTTCGGTATTGCCTTTTTCTTAGGCCGATGGAGCGGCTTCTTTGCGGTCTCTGCAATTAGCTGGTTGATTCTCTCTTCTGCCCTGATTTGGCTTGTTTTATGCTTACAATTCCATCAGCGTGCCTTGGCCGAGCAGGAAAAACTCGACATGAGCCAACTGGGCAAGGACGAGAAGGATTCTACAATCTTTCAAGCCAGTGGTGAACGTGCCGGTTTATTTGCCGCTGCTCAACGCCGCCTGCAGATACTCGAGAAATTATTCCTTCCCATCTTCTCAGCACTAATCGCCGCCTATCAATTAGGTCTCGGGCTGTATTTATTAAAAACTATTTTGGGCGGGGTCGAGGGTGAGCCGAAACAGTCGTTGCTTTGCGCAATTGGTATGACGGCCATTGCGTTCGTCAGCTTTTTAATGTCGCGCTATGCAACCGGCATGTCAGCTCAGCCGCAGTGGAAGCCGTTAAGGGCAGGGGGCAGCTTTCTGTTAGGTATAGCTGTTCTGTGCTTCGCTCTGGCAATAGGTCTGGCATTAGCACAATTTAAGTTTTTCATCGTGGTAAATGTAATCGACCGAATTGTTCCAATTCTGCTTGTGGTTCTTGGCGCTGAAACCGCTTTGAACCTCATCTTAGACATATATCGTCCAAGACTAAAAGGCCGATACAGCAGAAGCGCCTTCGACAGCAGACTATTGGGGGTTATAAATGAACCGGGCGGAATATTCCGCAGTGCCGCAGGTGCCATTGATTATCAGTTTGGCTTTAAGGTCTCTCAAACCTGGTTTTATAAACTGCTCGAAAAAGCAATAACACCTTTGGTTTTGTTTGCCGCCGTTACGCTCTATTTATTAAGCTGCATTGTCGTAGTGGCACCCAATGAGGAGGCAATAATAGAACGTTTCGGCAATCCCGTAAACAGCGCCAATGAAATCAGGCTTATCGGTCCCGGACTGGCTTTCAAATGGCCCTGGCCGATAGATATCGCTTATAAATATCCGACGAAGAAAGTTATGGAGCTTAACATCGGCTTTAAGGCAAAGAAGGATACTGATAAAGCAGGCTATGGCCCGTTACTATGGGGCAAGGAGCACTATGAAGAAGAATACCACTTGCTCGTGGCCAGTAAACAAACAAGCGTTTCCACCGACGCATCAGCCGTGCCGGTGAGCCTTGTCATGGCTGCTGTTCCTGTTCAATACAGAGTTAAGGATTTGTATTCTTTTATCTACAATCACAATGAGCCGGAAAAACGGCTCGAGGCCATTTGTTATCGCGAGCTTACAAAATTCGCGGCCAACGCCATGATCGAAGTTGATGATGAAGCTGACCTTGAGCATAGTCTGCTTGGAGCAGGCAGGTCTGAGGCCAAAAAAGCCTTGACCGGTGAAATCCAGAAGGCAGCCGATGAAGCTGGCTTAGGTATCGAAATCGTATTTCTGGGACTTCAGGGTATTCACCCGCCGCCTGAAGTAGCAACGGATTATCAGGAAGTTGTCAGCGCGGTCCAAAAGAAACAAGCACTTATTTTTGAAGCCCAGGCGGAAAGAAATAAGAGTTTGAGTGCACTTGTTGGTTCTGTGGAAGCCGCCGATAAGCTCTACGGTCTTGCGGCAAAATATGAGCAGGCTGAAGACGTAAACAACCCGGAGTATATAGAAAAGCTTGGTGATGAGTTGGATGCAGCACTTGAACAAGCCAAAGGCGATATCTACAGAACCCTGAAAGAATCGCAAAGTTACGCCTTTGAAAAAGAGACACTTGCAAAAGCAGCCGGAGACCGCTTTGCCGATCAGCTAAAAGCATACAGGGCGGCAAAAGAGATTTACAAACGCCAGCTCAGATTAACGACCCTTGAAGAGAATCTAAAGAATATTCGAAAATATGCCGTGGCCGCCGACCCTAACGACCATCAGGTGATGATAATCGATGTTCAGGAGAAATTGACCCCAAGCATATATGACATTCCCGGTTTAGAGGAAAGCAGCGAAAAATGAAGAATATAGCCCTTACAATTTTTATCACTTTAGTAGTCGTAGTTTTAGGTTTGTACCTTATCACATTTCAAGTCAGGGAAACCGAATCGGCTTTAGTAACGAGATTTGGCAAACCCGTGCGTGAAATTACAAAACCAGGTCTTTGTATCAAGTGGCCTGCACCGATAGAGCGTGTGCACAGTTTTGACTCCAGAATGCACGTTTTTGAAGCCGATCTTGGTGAAACCACGACTAAAGGAGCTGTTCCGATTATTGTAAATACTTATGTTGTTTGGAGAATCGCCGAGCCTTTAAAATTCCTAAACGCCGTTGGGACTGTAAAGGAAGCTGAAAGTAAACTGTACAGCCAGATTACCGACACTCAAAACAGGGTCATCGGCCAGCACTCCTTCGGTGAATTTGTAAACAGCGACCCGGGGAAAATAATATTTAAGAAAATTGAAGAGAACATGCTTACCGATCTTAAACAAACCGTCAGCGTTGAATACGGGATTGAAGTCAGGACTCTCGGTATAAAACAGCTCAAGCTCAGTAAAGATGTTACGGAGAAAGTTTTTGAACGGATGAAGGCCGCCAGAAATGTTAAGACGGTGGAAACTATTTCCCAGGGTGAGGGTCAGGCAACAAAGATAAAAGGTGATGCCAATCTTAAGAGTTCGGTGCTGCTTACCGCCGCGGAGGCAAGAGCCGAGGCCATTAGAGGGCGTGGTGACGCCGAAGCTGCGAAACATTATAAAAAGCTGGAAGAAGACCCTGAGTTCGCAATGTTTCTTCGGAATATCGAAAGTTTAAAAAAGATACTAAAAGAACGTTCAACTATCTTTTTACCCCCCGATTCGGAGCCTTTCAAACTGTTGAAGGAAGTCCCGTCCCTGGAACCGAAAAAGTAAAAAAAAATGTGAATCGTATTATGTCAAAAAAAATAAACGTCACACTAAAGTATGGCAAAAGAAGATAAACAAAGTAATAAGGATTTACAACCACAGGCACTGGATAAGTCTGCGACCGAAGACCTTGACGCTGCCGGAAAGTCACTATCGGAAGCACTGAGAATCAGCTTTATTATTCTGAAAGTGATAATGGCAGTGCTTATCCTTGCTTTTCTGGCCTCGGGTTTTAAGACGGTTGGCTCCGACGAGCAGGCTCTTGTTTTACGATTCGGGAAAATTCGAGGAGTTGGTGAAAACAGAGTTCTAAAACCAAGGACCTGGCCGTACTGGGTGTTCCCGTATCCGGTGGATACAATGGTAAAAATCCCGGTAGAAAAAAAGGTGGATTTAGTCATAAGGTCGTTCTGGTATTATCAGACACAAGAACGTATGCTCGTTGAACGTTCTATCGAAAAGACACGGGTACTACCCACGCTGGATCCTATAAAAGATGGTTATTGTATTACACGAAGCGAAAAACTGGATGAGCCGATATCCGGCTCAGGTGGAAGTGACTACAACATCGTCCATTGCAAGTGGCAGCTAACATATCAAATTTATGACCCCGAACGCTTCTTTACGAATGTTTATATCAAAGAGGTAAAACCTGGAGATATTTACTTTGATGTTATAACAGAAACTATAACGCCACTTTTGCAGAGCCTCTTTGAGGATGCGATTGTAACTGCAACGGTGAATTACACTATCGACGATGTTATATACGAGCAAGTTGCAGGGCTAACAGACGATGTGAGAAAATTGCTGCAGGAAAAACTCGACACGATAGAAAGCGGCCTAAAAGTAGTTCGAATACGGATGATAGACAAAACCTGGCCGCTGCAGGTCGATGCGGCGTTTCAGGCTTTAGTAACTGCCAGCCAGGACCTGGAGACTACAATAAGTGAGGCCCAAACCTATGCCGAAAGCACCCTGAATGCAGTTGCCGGTCCGGTTGCCAAGGAATTATTTGCGGCTCTAAAGGATGAAAACACCAGTGAAGAAGCAAGAGAGTTTCTATGGGCTCAATTGGCAGGTAAAGCACAGGAGAAAATTACTGAGGCACGCGCCTATCGACAAAAAGTTGTAGCAAATGCCAGAGCCAATGCCGAATATTTCCAGGAATTGCTGCCCGAATATCGCAAACATCCGGAGATGGTTGTCCAGGAAATCTATCAGGATGCAATGGAACGTATCTTTGCCAATGTGAATGAAAAATTTATTATACCTAAAGGCGCAGAGTGGCGAATCCTTGTAAACAGGGACCCATCGTTAAAACCAAAAAAAAGCGAAAGCCAACAAACAATGGCTAATAAATAATTACCATGTACGAAATACGAAACTATGGCTCACGAACATTTACATCTTAAAGATGACCTCGCCGCCGAGCACACTCACGGCAAGCAGATACGGGTAAGTATGGCCCTGTTAGGAACGTTGGCCGGCGGAATGCTGCTGATAAACAGCGGTATTGCGAAGCTCATTTACGGCAGCGGCAGCTTCAATGCTGAGTTTTTAGCAATGGCCGGTGCTATACTGCTCGGTGCTCCCATCGTCTTTCATGCAATAAAAAGCCTTATTAAAGGGCAGGCGCATATGGACGAACTGGTTGCTCTGGCCATAATCGCAGCCTTTGCAACCCAGGATTATACCACCGCAGGTATCGTTGCATTTTTTATGCTCCTGAGCGAGCTAATTGAAACTCGCACCGCCCTGGGGGCCCGCGCCTCAATCGAATCGCTGATAAAGCTCACACCTACAAAGGCGAACCTCATCGACAGTGAGGGTGGTGAAAGAGAAGTTAAAGTCAGCAGTCTAAAGCCCGGCGACTTCATCCGTGCCCGTCCCGGTGATAACATACCGGCAGACGGTGAAGTTGTAAACGGACTCAGCTCCGTCAATGAAGCAACAATAACAGGAGAATCTCTGCCCGTCGATAAGGTCCCTGGGATGCAGGTCTTTGCCGGCACGAACAACCTTACGGGCGTCCTGGATATTACGGTAACCAAGGCCGGCAAAGATACAACTCTCGGCAAGGTCCAGTCGCTGATTATACAGGCCGAACAAACGAAGATACCGATTATGCGGATAATCGACCGCTACGTTAAGTGGTACACACCAACAATCCTGATGATTGCCGGCATAGTTTTATTCTTCACCCGTGATATTGACAGAGCTATTGTGATACTTGTTGTCTCGTGTCCGTGTGCGTTGATTCTGGCGACGCCGACGGCAATGGTGGCGGCGATATCGGCCTCCGCCCGTCTTGGTATCCTGATAAAGAACGTCGCCGACCTTGAGATTGCAGGTAAGATGACGGCGATGGTGTTCGACAAGACAGGGACGGTAACAACCGGTCGGCTGTATGTAACGAAACTGACACCTGCTGAGGGTGTCGAGCCGGCTGATTTATTGGCCGTGGCCGCATCCGCCGAGCAGATGAGTAAACATCCGGCCGCAAGGGCACTGAAGGAGGTGGCAAAGGAGGCAAACCTTTCTTTACCTGCTACGGACAACTTCCAGGAAACGCCGGGTAAAGGTGTAACCGCCCTGGTCGATAAATCTACAATTTATGTCGGAAGAGATACCTTCCTCAAGGAAAACAACGTAGATATAAGTAACGTTTCCGACCCTGCTCTGCACGAGGAGCAGGGCTTCAGCACTCTTTATGTAGCGAAAGATTCGAATTGCATAGGCTGGATTGGTTTGCAGGATAAAACCAGACCCGAAGCCCGGCAAGCCGTTAAGGAATTGCTCAATATCGGCATAAAAAGAGTAACGATGCTTACCGGCGACCGGAATGAGGTGGCCAGCCGTGTTGCTGCTGAGCTGAACTGTACCGATTTTAAGGCACATTGTTTGCCTCAGGATAAATTAGCGATTGTCGAGCAGATAAGAAAAGACGGTCATACCGTTGTAGTTGTCGGTGACGGTATAAACGATGCCCCTGCTTTGGCAGCAGGCGACTTGGGTATTGCTATGGGTGCCGCCGGCAGTGACGTAGCCATAAATTCTGCTTCGATTGCCCTGATGAGCGACGACTTGAAGCGGCTGCCTTTCCTTGTCCGACTTTCTCGAAAAACGAGAGGAGTTATCACTCAAAATCTCGGCTTTGGAATATTATTTGTCATTCTTGGCGACACGGCAGGAGCAGCGGGGTGGCTGCCCGCGGTTTACGCCGCCGCTTTGCATTTTGCCGGCTCACTGATTGTCGTCTTCAACAGTGCTCGACTTGTCCGCTACGGTGAGGAACTAGAATCGTGATGCGTGATGCGTATAATAACTCTTCTGTCATTCTGAACGGAAATAGCCTTTAGCCCTGAGCGAAGCCGAAGGGGTAGCGAAGTGAAGAATCTCTTCTTCGTCGGCCAGATTCTTCCCTGGCGCTCAGAATGACAAACGCGATACGATATACGCAATACGATATACGAGATGCGAAACTATGGAATACGCCGTTGAAACTTTCTCTTTGACCAAGATTTTTTCAGACTGGTGGGGACGGGCTAAGGTTTATGCTGTGGACGACCTGAATTTACAGGTTCGTTACAATGAAGTCTTCGGCCTTTTAGGCCCCAACGGCTCCGGCAAAACAACTACCCTGAAGATGCTGTTAGGCCTACTTTATCCGACAAAGGGAAGGGCGTTGGTTCTTGGTGGTGATGGAGCAGACCCTAAAATCAACTCCAGAATCGGTTTTTTGCCTGAGGAGTCCTATCTTTACAGGTACTTGAACGCCCGCGAAACGCTGGATTTCTACGGCAGTTTATTTGGTCTGCCCGCCAGAGTGCGAAAAATGCGTATCGAAGCTCTGCTCGATATGGTCGGGTTAAAGGCCGTCGCAAACAGACCCGTTGGGACGTTTTCGAAGGGTATGGCACGCAGAATCGGCCTGGCACAGGCACTGATAAACGACCCCGACTTACTTATATTGGATGAGCCGACAACCGGACTCGACCCTATCGGAACAAGGCAGATAAAGGATTTAATCCTGAAGCTTGCAGAACGCGGCAAGACAGTTTTACTTTGCAGCCATCTGCTTGCGGACGTCGAAGATGTTTGCGATAGAATCGCAATTCTCTACAGCGGCAAAATCCAGAGCCAGGGCCAGGTTCGGGACCTCTTACAGCAGACAAATAAAAGACAGATTACTATGGATGCTATAAGCGATACGGCCATTGAGAGGATAAAGCAGCTAATTGAGGACGAAGATGCCGATTGCGTAGTAACTTCTCCGATGGACAAACTCGAGACATTTTTCATCAAAACCGTAGCAGCCGCTCAACAACAGGCCCAGACCACAAGCGGTGCAGTCAGCACTACTAAAATTGGCGATTTTCTCACACGGCAAACCACTGCGGAAGATATACTCGATAAACTCGTCTCTGCACCGATATCTCAAGAGGGTTCACCGAAAACTCAAACAACAGAAAAGGTTGTCCCCGTTGAACGTCCCACACCCGAACCCGATGAACAGTTGTTAAGTAAATTAGCCGGCTCGGCTGAGTCGTCGTCGCCCGAACCTGTTGTTAAAGACGAGCAAGTTACAACACAACCGGTCGAATCCGAAGCCCCACTGGCCGAGCAAATCAACGAAAGCATTTTAGAGAAGCTCACAGGTCGCCGGCCCCCTCAAGGTGAGGACAAAGAGCAAACTGACAAATCACAGGCAGGAGATGTAGGCGATGCGTAGTATCTGGGCTGTCGCCACAAATACCATAAAGCAGGCCTTGCGGATGAAAGTAGCCGCTGTTTTTCTAATCCTGCTGCTCGTCCTGCTTCCCGTTATGGGCGTTTCAACGACAGGCGACGGGACGTTGAAAGGCAGGCTGCAGACCTTTGTAAGCTACGGTCTTTCGCTGACCAGTCTTTTGCTCTGCCTGCTCACAATAATAATCTCAATTTACTCGGTAACCAGCGATATTGAGCAAAGACAGATATATACAGTTATCACAAAGCCTATTCGCCGATTTGAGTTTCTTCTGGGCAAACTGCTCGGCGTAGTATTATTGGATGTGATTTTGCTCAGTTTGTTTGCAGCTATAATATACACAATTACTATTTACACACCGGAATTTTTCAATGCAATCGAGACTGAACGTATCCAGGCCAACAACGAGTTTTTCACCGCACGGGCCGCTTTAACCGTTCCCCCAGTTGATGTCTCCCAAGAGGTTGAGGATACCTACAAAAAACTTGAAATAAGCAACGAATTGCCGGAGAATCTCTCGCGTGATGAAATCATCGCCGAGCTTACCAGGCAACAACAACTTGCCAAACGTGCTGCTGATGTCGGTCAGGTGCTGGTCTGGGAATTCGATAACGTTGACCCTCTTGCCCAAAGTATGTTTATAAAATTCAAATACGATGTTGCGGTAAACCCGCCGGATATGCAGGTCTATGGCAGATGGTTTGCAGGTGACTATCAATACATCAGATACGGCACGGAAAGCAAAAGCCCGATTTATGACCGCATCCACAAACACTCGGTCCGAAATTTTCACGAAATAGAAGTCCCCGCCGACGTCGTACCCGAACATGGCCATCTGGCTGTCGCATTTCTGAACGCCCCTCTAAACAATACGGTCATATTCTTTCCGCCGGACGGTATAGAGGTGCTCTACAAAGCCGATACCTTCACCGGCAATTTCGTAAGGGCTGTTCTTTTAATACTGTTTCGTTTGATTTTCTTAGCGTGCCTGGGAATATTAGCTTCGACTTTCCTGTCGTTCCCTGTGGCTATATTGCTTTGCCTTGTGCTTTTCTCCACGGCAAGCGTCAGCGGTTTTGTCATCGAATCCTTCAGCTTCCTGAGTGAAAACATTAGTGTGATTTATTCGTACACCATTAAGTTAGTGATTCAACTTTTGCCGAAGTTTGATAAATTTAATCCTACAAAGTTCCTGGTTCCTGCGCGATTGTTGAGCTGGCCCTTATTGGCCAAATGCGCCGCTGTTATGGTTTGTATTAAAGCGTTTTTATTATTGCTTCTTGCCTTACTGATTTTTAGTTATCGGGAAATTGCAAAAATTATAGTCTAATGTGGCACGGGCATCTGTGGCACGGGCATTTGTGGCACGGGCATCTGTGGCACGGGCATCTTGCCCGTGATTGAATCACGGCCTTGAAGGCCATGCCACGAATCGAGTATTGAGAATGCGTTTGCGCGACAGAATAATCTGCTTTGTCTGTATAATTCTTGCGGTCGTTTTGCTTATCGGCGCCGGTATGCAGCTCGATTACATAAACTCACAGCGTCAGGAAATGAAACTCATAAGCAATGAGCCGCTTGAAAATGCGCCGCCTTCACTGGCATTTGCAACGGTTGCGATGGGGGCTTTTCGCGGCCTGGTCGTAGATATCTTATGGATGCGGGCTGATAAGCTAAAAGAGGAAGGCCAGTTCTTCGACGCAAGGCAGCTTGCAGAATGGATAACCACCTTGCAGCCTCGTTTCGCATCAGTCTGGGAGTTCCAAGCCTGGAATATGGCTTATAACATCTCAGTCGCTATACCCGCAACCCAGCCGGAACAAAGATGGCAATGGGTAAAAAACGGTTACGAGCTGCTTCGCGATCAGGGTATTCCGCTAAATCCCACGGCAATGACGCTCTATCGTGAACTTGGCAGGATATTCCAGCACAAAATAGGCGGTGTCTCAGACGACGCACACAAACATTATAAGCTGAAATTGGCTGAAGCGATGGAACCGCTGCTCGGTTCTGCAGACAACCAGTATTTCGATGCACTTGCCGAAGCGCCTCTCGGCTGGCAGGAAATCACCAAAGACCCGAATGCGGCCTTGCTAATCAAGGCACTAAAATCTGCCGACAAAGTGTTTTCCCATGACGATGAGTTTGTGAGTAATTATTTATCCCTGAGAGAAAACTCAAGAAGGTTTAATCCCGCCGCCGGTAAGACGATAGATGATTTCAGAGGTACAGAAGCCCTCGAGAAGTTTGATACTTTCGCCAGGGCCTGGCAGTTACGTAAAGCTTGGAAACTTGACCCGGCTTTAATGCGAGAGATAAATGGAACCTACGGCCCTATCGATTGGAGCGACCCGAATACACATTTGCCTCTGGATTGGCGGCATCCCGACAGTCACGCAATTTACTGGGCCGTCAAAGGTCTGCAAATTGCTGCGAAAGAGGATAACCGGGAAATAGAAGCAGATGAAACCAATACCGACCGCATCGTAGCTCATAGTTTGCAGAATCTCTTCCGCAACGGCAAAATATTCATCTACGAGTTATCGCTTCCGGCATCCTCGCAGGATTCTTCACAGCAACCTCAAACGCAGCGAATGTACAAAGAAGTATTTTTGCGACCGGATTTGAGGCTCTTCGAGCCGTATAACAAGTCCGTGCTGGCAATTCTCGAAAAATACAAAGACGGCGAAGACCAGGGCCGCTATGAATCCCTTCAGAACGGCCACCGGAATATGCTCAGGAATGCCGTACTTTCCTTCTATCAGGCGGGGCACAAAACCCAGGCACAAAAGATTTATGACCAATTGAGAAAACTGTATCCTTTAGAGGACTTCAAAGTCTCGCTTGTGGCTTTTGCGAGAAAGCGCTTTGCTGAAGAACTCGAAACCATAGGCATAAATGATGCAAAAGAACAGATAATCCTGCTTCTGAGGGAAAGTTACTACCTATATGCAATCCGCGATGACGAGGCGGCAGTCGGCAGAGAAAAAATGGCAGAAGAGATTTATAACTACTACCAGTCGAAATATAGTGATGAAAACAGGATTGACCTGCCCGATTTCAAGCTGTTAAGATACTTTGCGTTGTTTGACTTTCTTAACGACCAGCAATATCCACCTTACTTAAGGCAGACTCTGCTTAGCCGGATAAGAATCGAAAGGCCGGAGCTTTTCAGGCAATTGGAAGCCGAGGAGGAAAAACTCAGGAAACAATCAGAAAAAGCAAAATGACCCGCACCTATTGAGCTTAAAGCTTCTAACAAAATGAATGTTTTCTCTTATTGTCATGCTGAGCAAAGCGAAGCATCTGGTATTAGAAAAGGATTAGAGATTCTTCGCTACTCTCCGTTCCGCTCAGACATGTCCTTGAGCGAAGCGAAGGAATGACATTCGGATTATTTTGTTAGAAACTCCTGGTTCACGCCAGACCGGTGCGGGGCGGCCGGTCTCAGTTATGGATGATGCACTTTCGCAACAATTAACCCCTTCGCAAAGAAAAGCTGTCTTTCACGTTGAAGGACCGCTGCTTGTTCTTGCCGGCCCCGGCAGCGGTAAAACTCGCGTAATCACTTATCGAATCGCAGCGCTTATTGACTCAGGCATTCGGCCATACAATATTTGCGCAATAACTTTCACGAACAAGGCCGCCGAGGAGATGCGCCAAAGGGCATTTGCCCTTGGTGCCAGTGCCGGTGCACATATCAGCACCTATCACTCGTTATGTGTCAGAATTCTTCGCCGATACGCGGACAAAGCCGGTATAAACTCCAACTTTAGTGTCTATGACGCTGCCGACCAGACCAGATGTATCAAACAGGCCATCAAAGATTGCGAGCTTGATACGACGAACTTTTCTCCTGCCCGAATGCTCGATGCGATTTCCACCCTGAAAAACAAGCTGATAGATGCCGAATCTTTTAAGAACAACGCCGACGATTTTTTCTCCAGGACATTAGCTGAAATATATCAGGGCTATCAGCGTATCCTGAGTGAACGAAACGGCCTGGATTTTGACGATTTACTGATGAAGACGGCTTTTTTATTGGGGGACTGTCCCGATGTTAGGCACGAGCTTGGGGAACGTTTCAAATTTCTGCTAATCGACGAATACCAGGACACGAACCACGCCCAGTATAAAATCGCTAAAGCCCTCGTTTCGCAGCACAACAACATTTGCGCAACCAGCGACCCGGACCAATCCATCTACCGCTGGCGGGGGGCCGATATTCGCAATATATTGGCTTTTGAAAACGATTGGCCCGACGCCACAATTGTCAAACTCGAAGAGAATTTTCGCAGTACCGCAAACATCCTCACTTTGGCCGACAATTTGATTGCATTTAACCGAAATCGCAAAGAAAAAAAACTTGTCCCCACAAAGCCGCCTGCCGGGGACGTTGCCGTATGTGTCTTCGAGGATGAGGACGAAGAGGCACAGGCCGTTGCCCAACAGGTAAAAGAGCTGACTGAAAAAGGCGTTTGTCTCAAAGATATGGCCGTGTTCTATCGTGTTAACGCTATGAGCCGTGTGCTCGAAGAGGCATTTATTCAGAATAAGATACCCTATCAGGTTGTCCGGGGCGTGGAATTCTACAGGAGAAAAGAAATCCGCGACCTGCTTGCCTATTTAAAAATCCTTGTCAACCCTGATGATGAAATCGCGCTATTGCGTATCATAAACACACCCGCTCGGGGTATAGGAAAGGTAACAACAGATAGAGTTCGTTCTTACGCCGCCCACAATGGAATCAATCTTTTTAAAGCCCTAAAGAAGATAGAGCATATCGAATCTCTTTCCAAGGCCGCAAAGGCTAAGCTCGCTGTCTTTGCCAATATGCTCGAAAAGTTTAAAAAAGACGTCTCCGGGCAAGTCGCACCGCTTGCCGAACGTGTCTTTGCCGAATCGGGATTAGAGGAATCTCTCCGAGCAGCCGGCCCTGAGGGCGAAAACGCACTGGAAAACATCAACGAGCTGATAAACGCCGTTGTGCAATATGACCAGGCGACAGAGGAGCCTTCGTTGGTCGATTATCTTCAGCAAATATCTCTCTTCAGCGACACCGATGCATACGACATCTCCAGCGACCGCGTTGCGCTAATGACTTTGCACGCCGCAAAGGGCCTCGAATTTGAAAATGTCTTTATCGTCGGCCTCGAAGATGGCTTATTACCTCACGAAAGAAGTAACGCAAGTGAAGACCAAGACGAGCTGGAAGAGGAACGCCGGCTCTTTTTTGTCGGTATAACCCGTGCCAAAACAGGCTTACATATTAGTTATGCCCGGTACCGAACCGTGCGAGGCCAGATGCTGCGAACAATACCCTCGCAGTTTCTTTTCGAACTTGGCCGGGAGATTACCGAACAATCAGAAGAAGACGAATGTTACGATGATAATCACCAAATCAGCCAGGCTATACCTCATTTTGACCCAGGCCAGTTAGTACGACACAAATCTTTTGGCCTTGGCAGGGTCAAAGAGTTTATTGATATGGGTGAAAACAGCGTTGTCGTAGTCAAATTTAATACGGGACAGACAAAATCGCTGATGGTAAAATATGCCGGCCTTTTAAAGATTTGAAAACGTTAGGAGGATTCAAATGGCAGACCAAAAATGTTTTACCAAGGCGATTTTACTATTGACTTCATTAACTTGCTTTTCAATAAAACCGATTCTGGCAGATTCGACTGCGAAAATATGGGAAGAGCCGCTGGTGATTCCTACTTATGAGGTGGGCAAACCAGACCCAAATCCAAGGTTCTATACCGGCAGGACATATCAGGGAGCACAAGGGCGAGTATATCCTTATCCGATGTTGGATGTATTGACCGATAGCCGTAAGGATAAAACTTACAAGGCCGTTTATCTTGAAAATGAGTATGTGAAGATTTGTGTTCTTCCCGAAATCGGTGGTCGCGTTTTTGCCGCATTAGACAAAACGAACAATTATGATTTTCTTTATCGCCAGCACGTAATCAAGCCGGCCCTTATAGGAATGCTCGGCGCGTGGATATCCGGCGGTATAGAATGGTGCATCCCTCACCACCACAGGGCGACAACTTTTATGCCGATTGACTACACGCTGCAAGAGAACCCTGATGGTAGCAAGACTGTGTGGATAGGTGAGACGGAGCTTCGGCATCGAATGAAATGGGTGATAGGTTTAACCGTCTATCCTGAAAAATCCTATATGGAGGCGACTATTAAGATTATCAATCGGTCGCCGTTTGTCCATTCTATTCTGTGCTGGGCAAATGTCGCAGTCCATGCAAACCCAAAGTACCAGGTGTTCTTTCCTCCGAGTACGGAGTATGCTACTTACCACGGGAAGAACCAGTTTGCACGTTGGCCCATCTCGCACGAGTTTTACTCAGGGGCGGATTACACAAGAGGTGTTGACATCAGTTGGTGGAAGAATCATCCGTCGCCAATGTCTTTCTTTGCCTGGAACTATAAAGACGATTTTTTTGCAGGCTATGACCACGGGAGACAGGCAGGTACTGTTTATGTGGCCAACCATCACATTGCCCCAGGCAAAAAATTATGGCAATGGGGTCCCGGTCTTCGCGGACAAATGTGGGATAAAATTCTGACCGAGACCGACGGCCCTTATATAGAAATTATGGCCGGGGCGTACTCGGATAATCAACCAGATTATAGCTGGATACAGCCTTATGAAGTCAAAATTATCAAGCAGTACTGGTATCCTATCCGAAAAATAGCAGGCGTGAAGAACGCCAACCTCAAGGCCGCTGTAAACCTGGAATTGACGCAGAAAAATACAGCCAAAATAGGATTTAACACAACATCAGCCTATAAAAATGCACTTGTGCTGCTGACCGCTGATGATAAGGTGATTTTCAAGCAGCGGATAGACATAGGGCCGGACAGACCATTCTGCAAAGAGGTTGCTCTTGCCGCCGGCGTGAGAGAGAAAGATTTGCGAGTTTCGCTGCTGTCATCCACCAACGAAGAGCTCATAACGTACAGACCGGTTGAGAAGGAGGGTGCTCCTATGCCAAAACCGGTAGAACCTCCGCCTGCTCCCGAAGATATTAAAACGATTGAGGAGCTTTATCTCACAGGCCTTCGGCTGGAGCAATTTCACAATGCAGCTCTTGAGCCATACCCCTATTATGAGGAAGCATTAAGAAGAGACCCTTACGACTCACGGGTGAACACGGAGCTTGGTATTCTCTACTGCAAGCGCGGGATGTTCAAGGAAGCAGAAGAGAAATTCAATCAAGCTATAAAGCGACTCACGAAAAATTATAAAAGCCCGAAAAGCGGTCAAGCCCACTACTATTTGGGATTGGCTTTGAAGTTTCAGAGACAATACGATGCCGCGTATGACGCTTTGTATAAGGCAACGTGGAGTTACGGATTTCATACAGCAGGCTATTACCATCTGGCTGAAATCGACTGCATAAGAGGAGACTTTGAGACTGCTTTGAAACACATCAACCGCTCAATCGCTGCAAACGCCTGGAACACAAAGGCGTTGAACCTAAAATCTGCGGTACTTAGACGATTGGGGAGATTTAAAGACGCGGCTCAAGTAGCCTCAAACACTTTGACCTTTGATACACTTGACTTTTGGGCTGGACATGAGCTTTACTTGGCAAAATACGCAGCGGGTTTGAAGAAAGAAGCTGCAGAAGCGATGAACACCTTAAAGGTAAAGAGCAGACGTGAGGCGCAGTCCTGTCTGGAAGTGGCCGTTGACTACGGCAATTGTGGTTTATGGGATGAAGCAATCAAGTGCCTGCGCTTATTGACGGATTCCAACGAAAAAGAGGCCTGCACGCACCCGATGCTCTATTATTATCTTGGTTATTTTTATGAGAAAAAGAGAAATTCTGAAAAGGCTTCCGAGTACTACCGTATGGGAAGCAAAATGCCGCCGGATTACTGCTTTCCATTTCGCTTAGAGACAATAGATGTGCTCAATTGTGCTATGAATAATAATCCATCGGATGCGCTCGCTCCTTATTATCTTGGAAATCTTCTTTATGATAATCAGCCGGAAAGGGCAATAAAAGAATGGGAAAAATCACGAGACATGGTTGATACCTTTGCAACCGTGCATCGGAATCTTGGGTTAGTCTATGCGAGGACAGAGAATAATATTCCCAAAGCCATTGCCGGTTTGGAAAAAGCAGCAGCCTGTGATAAAAAGGACCCAAGAGTCTATTATGAATTGGACCTCCTTTATGAGGCAGGGGCAGTGTCGCCTCAGAAAAGACTCGAACTTTTGGAAGAGAATCATAGAACGATAATCAAACGTGACGATGCTCTTTCCCGAGAAATCACTCTTTATGTGCTATTGCAGCAATATGACAGGGCTATCGAATTACTTGCCAGCCGTCATTTCCATACCTGGGAAGGTGGGGGGCGGATTCATAACGTATATGTCGATGCCCATCTGCTAAGAGGTCAAAAGAAGTTGAAAGACAAAAGATATCTGGAGGCACTTGAAGATTTTGAAGCGGCACTCGAATACCCTGAAAATTTGGAAGTAGGAAGACCAAAACGTGACAAGAGGACCTGCCAAACCTACTTTTTTATAGGGAGTGCTTATGAGGCCTTTGGTGATACTCAAAAAGCCAGAGAGTATTTCGAAAAATCGGCATCCGTTGAGGTTGGCCGGTCAGAGTACAGCTATTATAAGGGCCTGGCTTTGAAGAAACTCGGCCAAGAAGATGAAGCAGAGAAGATATTCGATGAGCTGATAGGTTCTGCAAAGCCGGGGCCTACCGTGACATTCTTTGCGAAGTTTGGAGAAAAACAGGCCCATAATGTCAGAACGGCAAATATTCACTACATGCTGGGCTTAGCATACTTAGGGAAAGGTATCCAAGAGGAAGCTCAGGCGGAGTTTGAGAAAGCACTTGATTTAAATATAAATCATCTGTGGGCCGGAGTACATTTATCCGAGCTGAAATAAAAGATTCTTCTTCGCCACCCGGCAGACAAATAGTTTATCAATATGGGCGAAAACAGCGTCGTTTTAGTCAATTTAATACTGGGCAAACAAGATCACTTATGGTAAAATACGCCAACCTTTCAAGAGCAGATGTTCAGTCTGCGGTGAAACCGCAGGTTTAAGCGCTTGCGTTTGGCAAAAGACTCAACAAAACTATGAAAAGGAGGTTATAATGAACAACACAATAAATCGAAGAGAATTTATACAATTGACAGTGGCGGGAAGCGCTCTATGCCTCGACGGTTCGGGGATTTTAGCATTAGGTGCAAATCCAAAAGGTTCCAGACTTATAAGCCCGGGCTGCAGGGGAACAAAAGTCAAAGTGGCCAGAATTTATATGGGCACTTCGGGTGGTCTCTGGCCCAAGCCGAAACTGGATTTCAGGAATGAAATCCGATTTTATGAATCCGTGTTTGCAAAACTAAAAGACGAACTGTCCGATGTAGAATTTGTTATCGACAGACTGGTTAGTTCTGCAGACCAGGTTGGACCTCTCAAGAGCAAACTAAAAGAGGTGGATGGTATCCTTGCGATTCATTTCAATATTGGAGTAAGGTCTATTCTGAATGAAATCCTCAGTGTAGGTAAACCTACCGTGGTTTTTGCTGTTCCGTATTCCGGGCACGGATGGACCGGCTTCGGCGCTTTGCAAAAACAGGAGCTGGGAGCCAAGATGGAATGTATGCTCACCAGTGATTATAAGCAATTGGCGGTTGCTATAAGACCTTTCCGTGCAATTCATCATTTAAGAGAGGCCAAGATTTTGAACGTCACAACTCGCTCGTTCGCCGGATATGCTGATGCTGTGAAAGACAAATTCGGCACAGAAATTAAACGAATTGAGCTTGAGCAGGTGGTAGATGCCTATAACAACGTAAGCGACAGCAAGGCAAAGGCTGAAACCGAGCAATGGACAAAAGAAGCCGCTGAAGTTGTAGAACCATCCAGGAGAGATATATTCAAGTCCTGCAAGCTGGCACTGGCTCTGGAAGATTTGCTGGATGCCGAAGATGCGACTGTGATGACCGTTGATTGTTACGGCACGATGTGGGACAAAACTATTAAACTGCCTGCTTACCCGTGTGTTGGCTTTACAAGGCTTAATAATATGGGATTAGGCGGTATCTGCGAATCGGATTTACAGTCTGCTATGACTCACATAATATTCCAGGGACTGGTAGGAAAACCCGGTTTTATCAGTGACCCTACGGTAGATGAATCCAATAACAGCATCATATTAGCTCACTGCCTTGGAACGACGAAGATGGACGGTCCGGATGGGCCAGACGCTCCGTATAAGTTACGAACGGTTATGGAACGAAGAGAAGGAGTAACCCCGCAGGTGTTTATGCGCATCGGCCAAAAAGTTACCCAGGCAAAATTGGTTGGTACTGATTTCTTGCCATACTTCACAGGCCAAATCATCGATGCTCCTGATGTAGATAGAGGCTGCCGTACTAAGATTACAGTCAAAGTGGACGGTGATACAGAGAAACTATGGAAAAACTGGTCAAGCGGATTGCACCGTGTAACATGCTACGGAGATATCACCGAAGAGCTTGGATTTTTCTGCCGATTTAAAGAAATTAAAATGGTCAATGAGGCAGTATAAGCAAAACACAATCTTATATTTAGCCCCGCACCAATTGTCCTTTGGTGTAAGTCCACAGCATTCACGGACTCTAAATAAGCTTGGTTGTGGGTTCAATTGGTGCGGAGTGTTTCTTCTAAAACTGGAACGAAAGGCGAATCTTATGAATCGGAGAACTTTTCTTAAAGTCACGGGATTGGGTGCAGCTTCGTTAGTTTTGCCAATGCCTTTGCTCACCGCTCAGGAACAAAAAAATCGGATTTTGGACCAGGTTGATGCCCGCATCGAGAAATACCGCATGGGTAGTGCAGCGTTGAGACTTCTTGGGCCGGATGGCAAACTGTTTAAGAGAGACTCAACTGTGAGTATAGAACAGAAGCAGCACAAGTTTCTGTTCGGCTGCAACATCTTCAAACTTAACAGGTGCAGAACAGCAGATGATAACACTGCCTACGCGGAGCGTTTCTCCGGGCTGCTGAATTTTGCTACGTTACCTTTCTACTGGTGGAATTATGAACGCCGGCGGGGCATGCCGGATGATGACCGCACCGAGGAGATTGTCCGCTGGTGTAATGCCCATAACGTAACGACCAAAGGCCATCCGTTGGCCTGGAATTATGCCCAGCCGCCCTGGCTGCCCAGAGAACCTGACTCAGCGATGCAATTACAATTCAAACGGATAGAGCGATGCGTCCAACGCTTCAAAAACAAAGTTGATATCTGGGACGTAGTCAATGAGGCAACACATTACGACCGCCCCGGTTGCAAGGAGCGTGCGCCAATATTGACAGAGGCCATCCGCAGGATGGGCGTCGGGGCATACGTCCGCGAGTCGTTCAAGAGCGCGCGCAAGGCCAATCCCAAAGCCACACTGCTCATCAATGACTATCGAACCGACCCATCTTATGCTGAGAAGGTAATTTCACAACTGGTTGATGACAGCGGACAACCGCTTTACGACGTTATCGGCATACAATCACATATGCACGGCGGCTATTGGGGAGCACAGCGCACATGGGCAGCTTGCGAGCGGTTCGCAAAATTTGGAAAACCCCTGCATTTTACCGAGACGACAGTTGTTTCAGGTCCCAGGAATAGCTCGGGATGGACCACCACGCCGGATGGCGAAAAGCGCCAGGCCGAGCAGGTGGCTGAGTTTTATCGTGTCCTCTTTTCGCATCCTGCTGTTGAGGCCATTACCTGGTGGGACTTTACCGACCAGAATGCGTGGCAGCGAGCACCAGCCGGCCTTGTGCGAAATGATATGTCACCTAAACCAGCTTATAACGAATTAGAAAAGCTCATAAAAGACAAATGGTGGACGCAAACCGAAACTCCCATTTCTGACGGAGGCCAGGCTCGATTCCGCGGATTCTTAGGGCAATACGAAGTTGCTGCAAGTATTGACGGCCGAAAACTAACCGGCACTTTCCGGCTCGATAAAACCAAAAAGCAAACGATAGATGTACAATTGAAAAGCGTCAGGTTATAAATATAAAGAACTCAAACTGACCAATTTTAAGCCACACTATGACGTAAATGTTGCATTGGCAAAGGCATAACACAACCTGTCATTCCTGTGAAAACAGGAATCCAGAAACACAACAGTAGTGTGGATTCCCGCTGGAATTTATCCCGCACTCCGATGCGGGGCGGGAATGACACAGAGAATCGGTCAATTTTAGTAAAGAATTATTTCTAAACTGTCACCCTGAGCGAAGCGAAGGGTCTGGTTTACTTACAATAGGAGATTCTTCCCCTTCGGCTGCGCTCAGGGCTAAAGGCTCTTTTGCGCTCAGAATGACATTTTGCGTTTTGAGCTGGTTTCAAAGAGGTTTGTGATGCATAAACTATTTTATGTTTTTATTTTCATTGCATTGTTTTTTGCCACAACGAGCAAATTGAGCAATCCGGCTCAGGCTGACAGTAACGGTAGCCAAGCTTCTGAGCAAAACTATATCAAGGTGCCGGTCAAGAGGAAACCCGCAGATAGAGAGTGGAAGCTGCGCGACACCCGTACAATAGAGCTGCTGGATAGTTTCCAACCCGGTTCAAAGAAAATCCCATACAGCAAATATGGCGGCAGAGTTGACAGAAAGGCCGAGGCAAAAGGTTATTTTTATCCAAAGAAGGTGGCAGACAGATGGTGGCTCGTTGACCCTGATGGGAATCTGTTCGTTCATATCGGCGTATGTTCTGTACGCAGGGGACGTTCTAAGATAAGCCAAAAACCGGCTAAGGAAAAATTCGGCACATGGGAAAAGTGGGCGGAATTTACTACCTCGCTTCTTGCAGAATATGGCTTTAACGGAATCGGCGGATGGTCGGATGCAGAGCTCCTGCGGGCAACGTCGCAACCTCCGGCATATACACTTTCCTGGAATTTCATGGGGTCGTTCGGCAGGTCTAAGAAGCTTGTCTGGCAGGAGCCGGGACATCTCGGATACCCTAACAGATGTATTCCCGTATTTCATCCTGATTTTGAAAAGTTTTGCGATGAATACGCCAAGCAGCTTTCAGCAACCAAAGACGACCAGTGGCTGATAGGACATTTTTCGGATAATGAGATGCCAGTTGTCTCTGATATGTTAGACAGGTCCCTGCAGATTGATGTGAACAATCCGGACCTTCGATACGGTTACGAGGCAGCCAAAGAATGGCTCAATAAAAGGAAGGGGAAAGAAGCATCGCCAAAAGACATAACTGATGCAGACAGGCGGGCTTTTGTTGTGCATGCGTTCGAGAAGTATTACCGGATAACTACGAATGCCATTCGCAAGTATGACTCGAACCATTTGTGTCTCGGTTCGAGGTTCCACGGAAGGGCACTAAGCCTGCCTTACATATTCAGGGCAGCCGGAAAGCACCTGGATGTTATAGCGGTAAACTGTTATGGCGCGTGGGGGCCGGACCCGGAGAGGATGGCGATGTGGAGCCGGGAGTCGGGCAGGCCTTTTATGATTACGGAGTTTTATGCAAAGGGACATGATTCTGGTTTGCCAAACAATTCCGGTGCAGGATGGCTGGTCCCGACACAGAAAGACAGAGGCCGGTTCTATCAGCATTTCACAATGGGGCTGCTCGAATCCAAATGCTGCGTTGGCTGGCACTGGTTTAAATTCAGAGACAATAACCCCGAAGATTTGAGCACTGACCCATCTAACCGCGATTCAAATAAAGGAATAATTGACTATCAGTATAAGCCCTATATTACAATACTTGAGGAAATGAAAAAACTTAATAATGATGTTTACGCACTCATAGACTATTTCGATTCAAAGTGAACATGGGCATTGAAAAGCAATTGCATATCAATTCCTGCACGTTATAATCAAAACAGAGCCGCGACCGTAAGAGCGATAATTGCCCTTGCGGTTATATGGTTGGTTATTGCTGGGCGCATTTAATCTTTATGATTGGTATTAGTACAGAGTTGCTGTATTCCACAGAAAATTTGTTATTGGTTGGTGAAAGACCAGCTATAGAGAGTCAAGAATAAAATAGCGGAATTTTTTGTATAGCT
>CAYQKF010000009.1:0-71594 GCA_964417935.1 uncultured Pirellulales bacterium | reverse complement strand
AGGAGCATTGCGATTTTGCTTTTGACGCGGGCCTTTCGATAAATATTTCTTGTGTGAGTTTTTACCGTACCGGGGCTTATGCGCAGAAACTTAGCTATGTTACTATTGTGCAGACCCTGGCAGATCAACTCTGCTATCTGGCACTCACGAGGTGTTAAGCTATAACGCCTTTGCACATATGACCATTCCTTTTTGTCAAGCAATATAGTGTCGGGGTGTTTGTCGTGGGAATCACCATTACTGAAAGTTTCAATTGGTGAATTTGGTAATCCAGGCATGGTCAATTACCCTCCTGTAACTGCTCAAGCAGATGCTGTGCCTCAGCCAGCTCTGCGGTTGATAAACCGCCGATTCGGTTGTTCAGGTCCAAGGCCTGGTTCAAGTGTTTAATTGCCTCGGCCCTTTGTCCGAATTCGGCATAAGCTCTTGCTAAATGAAAACGTGAAGCGGCGGCCGCTCGTGCTGTACTCGGATAGAGCCTGATACACTTAGTAAAATCCTGAATGGCTTTTTCGAGTTCGCCCAGTCGGTAATACACGACGCCGCGAGTATCGATAAGGTCAATATAGTTCGGTGCTATCTTCAGTCCCCTCTGAGCAAGCTCAAGCGCCTGTTTGAACTTGCCTTGCTCTTCGCACATTACCCAAGTAAGATTATTAATGGCGATTAGATTGTCAGGCTGAAGTGTCAGAAGCCGCTGGTAAAGTATGGCTGATTCTGCAGAACGGCTGGTCATCCCCAGCAACACGGCAAGGACACTTATAGCTTCGGTGCAATCAGGGTCATTTTTCAGTATCATCTGAAGTATATCTTCGGCTGTTTTATTAGCCTGGCTGTCCTCAACTGCTCTTAAATCATTAGCAATAGCGATGGGCGTACGATTGTCTTTCGGGTGCTTTTGGTACCAATCGATGACCATCTGGTTTAGCCGGCTCCATAGCTTGTCGTCTTTGAGCAGTTGGGCTTGAGCTAATAATGGAGCCGGGTCATTTGGTTCAGACTGAAGCAGAGCATCAAATTCCTTTTGAGCATCTGCCTTGTTGCCGTTTTTGTATAACGCTACGGCAAGTGCGATATTTATCCTCCGCTCGTTAGGTGTACCGCTCTGGGAGACTAATTGTGTCTTGAGAAGACTTACGGCCTTTCCTGGTTCATCCACTGCGGTATAAGTACTGGCCAGGAACACTATAGCATCAACATCATTTGGATCCAGTTCCAGCAGCATCTTAAGAGTAGGAATTGCCAGGAGCGGTGACCGTACTGCTTCTGCGCGGGCTTTCATAAGCAGCAATGTCCTATCGTTGGGTTTATGAACAAGACCCCGAAAAGCAGTATCCATAGCTTTTCCATGCTGTCCCTGCCTCAGCAATATTTCTGCCAGCAGCACCCAAGCCTGGTTAATATCAGGGTGGTCTTCGGTCATCTTTTGAAGAATCCGCGCAGCATCTTCGAGAGCCGGAGCCGTTCCTTCGTCGAAAAGTAAACGTGCTTTAAGGAGCTGCAGTTCGCTATCCTCCGGGTTTGATTTCAAAGCTTCGTCAAGAATAGTTTTCCCCTCACGGACAGTGTCGGGATTGCCGGATACTAAAAACAGCGAAATAGCGCGTTTTTGGATTTGGACATTGTCCGAGGCCAGCAATAATGCCTGTCGTACATCAGCGATCGCCTTATCTGCCCGGCCCACAGAAAGATAAAAGTCACTCCGGGCCATCCATACACCAATGTTGGCAGGTTCGATAGCAGCAGCGTGTTCAAAGTTTTCTATTGCCTTATCAGCCTGCCCAAGAGAAGCGTATGTTCTGGCACGAAGGACATAAGCGGATGCGCTGTTAAGGTTGCTCACTATATCATCACAAAGTTTCAATGCCTCTACCGGTTTGTTCTGACGGATATTAAGCTGGATTTGTGCTGCAGCTACCGGTAGTGAGTTAGGTTCCTGAGTTTTTAGTGTAGCCAGTAACTCTGTGGCCTCGTCAAACTTATCTTGCTGCATCTTGAGCAATGCAAGAGATAAACAGACAGCCTGGTTATTGGGGTCATTGTTGAGAAAGTCCTGCAGAACGTCTGTGGCGGAACTTAACTCACCGCGTCTGAGATAGCTTTGCAATTGGAGCTGCTGAAGTTGCGGGTGATACAGTTTTTGCTCGGAAGCACGTTTCAAAATCTTCTCGGCTTCTTCATATTCCTTCGCATTGTAGAACACGGTAACAGTAGGGATTATTATGCGAAGGTCATCAGGGGACCGGCTTAAGGCCTCACGGCATGTCGAAATGGCCAGTTGCAATTCGCCGGCTCGCTCATAGGCTGCAGCCAGGAGCATCCGGCTTGCCTGGTCACCTGGATTTGCCAACAGGTTTTTCTGGAGAAGCGAAACAATTTGGGGATAGCGGTTTTTGAAATCGTCGGCAGCAAACCAGACTCTTGCTTGTTCATAACGCCATTGCCAGCCGTCCTCACCTTCGAGAGATTTGATATCGTTGACGAGCTGCTGTGCTTCTTCAGGAGCTTCGATAACCTGTTGACACCTTAAGAGCTGCCGTTTAATAGGAACATCACCGGGAAATTTGTCTGCAAGTGAAGTAAACACTTCGTAGGTTTTTTCCTGCTGGCCCCATTGGCTGTATAGGTAGGCAAGCAGGAAACATAAATTTCGTTGGGCAAGAGGCTCTTCAATATGCTCCAAGGCCTCTTTAAGAATAAGTTCGCACTTTTCTCGCTTATCCTGGCGAGCCAACAAAACCGCAAGGTATCTTACCGGCTCAACAGCCTGTGGAAATTCTTCTATCGCTTCATTTAACATCGATATTGCTTCATCTATCCTGTCTTGAGCAGCAAGCAGCTCAACTTCAGCCATATCAATCCTTACTTGCGAAGCATACTCTTTCTTCATTTGGGTTACCAATGCTTGAGCTTCGGCGAAATTACGCTGCTGCATTGCAAGCTGGAACTGCAAAAGTTTGCCATCGGGAGTAGCACTAGTGGCCTGTTCCAATGCAGACAATTGTTCTTCTATATCCTGCAACATTTGGGTATTTGTGCGCCCCTGGCGAGTTGAGCTTGCGGCCAATAGTTGCATCCGAGCTTGCAAATGTAATAAAGCAGGGTCGGGATTTTCCGGCTCAAGTTCCCTCGCTGTTGCGGCATGCTCTGCTGCCTCAGCCCAGTTTCCTGTCTGAGCCAAGAGCCTGGCCAAGGCTAAACGTCCGGCGAAGAAATTGGGCCTTTCAGAAACGAGAGTGCGTAAATGCCCTAATGCCGATTGTGTGTTACCTAAACGAGACAGAGCTGATGCCAACGCCAATCGAACCTGTGTGGATTTATTACCCAATTCCATCGATTCCTGCCAATATTTGACGGCCTCAAACAGTTGTCCTCTCTCGGCCGCTACGAGACCCTCTAGGAATGTAACCGTCACGGGTGAGACATCCTTTTGGTTCATTTTGGAAATGCAGTCGGCTGCGCGGTCGAGTTGGCCGCAGCGAATAAACAGCTCTGTGGCTATGGGCATAAAATCCCAAGGCTGAGAAGAAAGCTCTTTTAAGCCGGTCTCGGCTATTTTCAGCATCTTTTCCTGCGACTGTGATTTCAGTGCGAGCTGGGCCCACGTTTGCCAGAGACCCTGGTCTGATGGCGTAGTCTCTTGTACAACCGTGAGATGTTCTTCTGCCTTATCCAGGATGTTTGCATTAATAAATTCACTGGCAAGGCGCAACCGTACAGCAAGCTCAGATAAATCCTGTTGTTCGGCCTGCGCTAAGTCAGCTAAAGCTTTAGTGTCGTCTTTGCTTCTTCGATGGAAACCGGCGCGGACTATATATGCCAGGGCCGAAGAGGGATTATTCTGTACCGCTTCATCAAACCAACGCGCGGGGGGCTCCGGAAGGTCTTCCGGTCGCTGCTCTATGAGTTGCCCCAATGCTTCGTAGGCTGATATTTGCTCAGGGTGTTCGGCACAGATGGTCTTCAGTTCTGCCGCGGCTTTACTGAACTTTCGTTGTCCGGCTAACGCCAGAGCTAACATCGTGCGAAGTTTGGGGTCCTGGTTTGCTTCAAGATGTCTTCCGGCAATCAACTCGGCCTCTCCGGGCATACCCATCATTAAATATACTTCAGTGAGTCGCATAGCGGCTTCGGAATTGTCTTTTTCTACTCTCAAAACAGTTCGATAAGCTGCTACGGCCTGTTGAACATTGCCGCGTTTGGTAGGCCTGATTTTAAGCTGCGCATCAGCGTATTTGAGCAATGCTGGAACATCATCCTGTACAACAGTGAGATAACTGCCCAGGTTTCTTGCTGCTTGTTCCCACCTTTGTTCTTCATACGCCTTATTTCCAAGGACGAGTCCCTGTTCGGCTCTGTTGGCTCTCTGCAATCGGCGCAGGCCAAAGGCGGTTACGCCTAAAACACCAAGGCCGATTACCAAAACAATTGCTAATTTCCAGTTAAAATATCTTCTTGGCATCTCTTTGACCTTTCTTAATAAGTGCAATGAGTTATAAGTGCACAAGTGCTTTTCCCCGTCATTGCGAGGAGCACAGCGACGAAGCAATCTCAAATGTAACGGTTGAGATTGCCACGCCAACCTTCGATTGGCTCGCAATGATAGGAGTATTGTGCTTTTTTATTCTTATACTCTTGCCCATCGAATTAGAACTGGCTGATGAAATTCCAAATAAGTTTTTTGGTTGTTTGCCAGGATATCCATAAGTCCATTTTCAGCGACAGATTTCTGACATATTCGACGTCATAATGTATCCATTCCTGGAAGTCTTTCATTGGCTGCCGGGTTCTGCAAATCTGCCAGAGCCCTGTGATTCCCGGCCGAACAGATAATCGGGCGTCACGCCAATATGGACACAAGGTATTCTCCGATTCAGGAGAAGGCCTTGGACCAACAACGCTCATTTGGCCAAGCAAAACATTGATAAATTGGGGTATTTCGTCTAAATATGTCTCTCGCAGGAATCTGCCGACGGCGCTGATTCGCGGGTCATCAGCTATCTTGAATTGTGGGCCATCGACTTGACTAACGAATCGCAATTTATCTTGTATTTCTTCGGCGCCAACGGTCATCGTTCTGAACTTTATACAGTTGAATGCTTTTCCATACAGTCCCTGGCGTTTATCCTTAAAAAATACCGGGCCCGGCGAATTAAATTTTATTGCCAAGGCGATGAAGGGTATTATGGGCGCAAATAGAATTAGCACTATGATTGCGAAGAAACAATCGGCAACTCGTTTGATACACCCAGGGTAAGAAAATCTCGGCCAATTGCGGAAGGCATCATTGCCACCTTGTCGGCGCTTGAAGCCGAACTGCTGCTGATAGATTTGCGTCAAATTATTGCTTTTGGTTCGAGTCAGGCGTTTCCAGTTGATTCGCGGTCCTTTGACAATACAGTTCTGGACAAGTTGATTCCGCGGTATCGAGACATCCGGGCCGATGATTGATGAGTTTATCACTGCCCCTTGCTCGATTTTAACGTTATTACCAATAATTGTTGGGCCTACAATAATTGTCTTCGGGCTGACGCGAACGTTTTTTCCTAACAGCACTTTTCCGATAAGTCTTGAGTCGCGGGATATCGCATTTGAATTTTGTCCCTGCTTGTTGCTGGCAGGGGTCGAATTTATGATTTTCGAAATTATGGTCCCACAAAAGTTCAGCAGCCCATCTTCCGTTTCTAAATCTAATATGGTTCCACCGACATTAATTGCGCGGAGCGTTAATGCGTTTGACCGGCACTTTTCTATAAGACCGGAAAAAGAATGAGATAGATCGCGGCCAGTCAAAACCCGGTCGAGAACGTTAGTTTTAACAAAAAGATGATGAGGCCAATTAGTAGAAACGGAGGCAAATTGGACGGAATCCGAGTACAACCGACGGAAACCTGCCACCTTGCCCTGTGCTGTCAATCGCAGTTTTTCTTGTTTGCCCAGCAGCTCAGGCACTACATTAACTGCAACTACGTCCGCCCGGACGCCGGCCAGTACCTTTTGAAGCAGTATGCTGTTAATTTGCGTGGCAAATCGTCCGTTGGAAATAACGAACCATGAGCTTGGGGTCGCCTTTCGTTCGGTTTTCCGCACGATCTCGAAGCCGATTGGAATGTTTTCCGTGTAAGGTATTATCTTTAGTGTATTTACACCAGAGCCAATGCTCCAGCCTTCGGGGATGGCACAGACAATTTCTTCGGGACTGCGTTTTGCAAAAAATCGCAAAATTGGAATGCTGTTACTGTGCCGGCATAAGCTTTTGCTTAATCCATCGAGGATAACGTTGGCGATAGGCTCACTAGCCAGAGCAAAGCGAAGTAGAGCCTTGTTGTTACCGGTTGCAGAGTTTTTATTTTTGTGTATGACAATCAAGCTCATGCGTGGATTAAGACCTAATGTCCGGCGAATTATCTTCAGCCGATAGATTTTCCTCGGCAGCCCTCGGTTTTTTAGTATTATCTTTTCCGCTGTGCATGGGGAGCAGCAGCTTTGCGTTGACTCGCCTAATATTTCTGCCTCGTCGGTTCTTTTTTGCGTAATAGCTATATTTGTAACGGTAGTAACTCTTCTCAACCTGGACGTTACTCAGCACTGTGCCCAGCACTTTGACATTTATTTGCGTTAGTCGTTCCTTCGCCTCTTTGAGTTCCGGCGTAGTAGTCTGGCCGGCGAAGCTGTTCAAAATAACGGCATCTCCACACTTAGCCCATAAAAGAGCATCAGGAAAGGCCAGTATAGGAGGAGTATCAATAATCACGTGATCGTAGTGTTGGCTGACCATATCTATGTGCTGGCGCATCTGCGGCGAAGCTAATAGTTCGTAGGCATCGGTTCTGCTGTGAGAATAGGCAGCCAGTACATCCAGACCCGTTGAAGCTATAGAGTAAACAGCCTCCTGGTCAAATTCTCTTCCCAAGAGTACATCCTGGAGCCTCCCTGAGCCTTCGGGAAGGTTCAACAAGCGTGCGATATCAGGTTTTCTCAAGTCGCCATCTATGAGCAAGACCTTTTTTCCCGACCTGGACATACTCGTTGCCAAATTAATTGCGAAAGTAGTCTTGCCTTCTCTCATCCCCGGGCTTGTAACAACCAACTTCTGAGGTATTCCTTCGCCATTAAGTAATCCTAAGTTAGCCCGAATGGTTTGATAGTCTCCGACTATCTGCTCCGGAAGCAGGGCCAGTTTGACAGCGTTTGAACTGGTTGTGGTCCCGATTATTCGAATACCGATGCGTTGAGCCACATCATCGGGTGTCCACAGCTTATGGTCGGCCTTATCTCGAAGAAACGCTAATCCCATGCCACAAGCCAGCGCTCCAAAAACGAGGGCCGCTGAGTATTTTACTCGCTTATCTTGGACAGAAGCAATATCGGCATAGTAAGCGACAGAAACCCTTGCAGGACGCTTTTGTTCCAACTCCAATTGTTGTATGCGCCGGGAGAACAAATCACGCATTTCTTTGTCCAGGTCCAATTTAAACTGCAAATCTTGAATTTCCAGTTGCTTACGGCCGAGTTCGATGGTTTGAGCATCTTCCTTAGCCAGCACTTCTCGGAGATACTTTTCATGCGCTTTTGTTTGGTCCAGCTCGGTCTGCGCGGTACGCAGATTCTCCTTACTCGCCTGGCTGATTTGTTCAGCAACTACATCACTAAAACTCTTAGTTAGCTCCTGGCGTTTTTCTTCAAGACGTGATTGAAACACATCCAAAAGCTCTTGCTTTTGTTTAAGGACGGGATTTTTAGGTGCTAATGTCTGTTTGGCGATAATTAGTTCCCGGTCTAATGCGACAATACTTCGGGTTAGTTCTTCGACCATCGGGTCGGAATTGATATATTCATTTTGCATACTCAGCAATTGTTCCGGCATAACGGTCTGCTCATCGGTCTGCTCGAGTGATTGTATCTGGGCTTCGAGGTTTATTCTGCGTGCATCCAATGCATTTAGCTGGGTCAGCAGGTTAGTAACACGCTGCAGCATCATGTCTTGCCGGCCATCCAATGTTATAGTTCCATATTCTTGTCCCAATCGGCGAATTGCTTCGTACTGACTTTTCACATTTGACTCGCGCAGATCACGTTCACTTTCCAGAAGCCTCAGATTCTGTCCTTGGCCTTGAGCAGCGCTGGTAACTTCGACGGCCATATAAGCGTTAATAAAAGCATCCACAATCTGCTTAGCTTCTTCCGGCTTTAGGCTATTCATAGTTATCGCTATTAGCTCAGTGCGACGACTTGGGGCGGCTGTGATGACTTTATTAGATATTGCCCCTTTTAATATATTTGCCGGCTCAGGCTTTGTTTCCGTCCCCTTTAATTTCTGCTTCAACTTTGAGATGGGATCGGTAGGTTCATTTTCAAAGAAGGACAGGTTTTTATCTATTAGATCGTCTGCTACTCTTTGCACTACCTGATTGCTGGTAATCATTATTGCCTGAGTATTCACAAAGTTGTCGTAATTTGATATTTCTCCTCTGTCTCCTTCGCCGGTCAGGATATTTGCTAAAATAGGAGCGACCCTTATTGCGCCGGTTACAATGTATTGAGGTTCGATAAGGAACCATATTGCAGGGATTCCAGTTGCGCACATTACAAGGAACACCAGAAGCACAATGTGCCAGCGTCGCAGTACACCTTTAATTAAGTTGGATGTATCTTCGCCACCAGGTTCAGGCGGGGTTTCAAAACTAACAACCTTTTGTTCAATCACCTGGTCATTATCATGATATTTTTCCAAATCGTTCATTTCTGGTATTCCTCCGGTAATGATTTGTAATACTAATCAGGGTTCGATCCCTATTTTGCAATCTTTCGCCCCTGCTTGAAGCAGGGGTAAACTTGTCCCCGCGAAAGCGGGGAGCGGGAATGGCCCGCCACTGGCAGATCCAAAACACATTTTATAGCGTCTGAGGTCCCTCACCCATTTGCCGTGTGATTATTATTGCTTCTTCTTTGTCTGGAAGTATCGTAAGTTTTGTCAAAAGCCAAAGCTCAGCAACTATAGCCGCAAGGGCCAATGGCATCATCGCATACCCGCCAAAGTCGTGGAATATTTTTTCCCAGTATTCGCCTTCAAGTACTGTGAAAAATACCGCTGTGATTGCTAACCGCACGGTGTTACACAGTAAGGCGATGGGCAGGCTTGAAGCCAGAACGATAAGCTTTTCCCACCACGCTCGTTTGACCAGCAGGACAACCAATCCGCTAATGACAAAGAAGGCGGTAATCATCCTCAAGCCGTTGCATGCCTCGGCGACTGCGACTGTTGCCTGGCCAATATGGATAATATTGCCTTCCCGTGTAACGTTGTAGCCTATCGTCTCGAGGCAAAATACGGCTGACGAAGTGGACCAGTCTTGCAGAGGCAGTGTTACAGCAGTCTGGATTCGGTTGGGCCAGGGCAGCATTAAACACAGGAACAGTAGTACGGTAGATACTTTTCTGAGAAGCTGCCAGCCGAACAGAAGCAGCACCAATGCGGCAATAGTCAGGACAACAGATAATCTTTCTGCCGAGCTGTACATAAAGAATAGGCCGAAAAGTCTGACTGCCTGGGCCGCTATGAAGGCAAACAGACCCCAAATAGAAGGCCTTATCCGGCACTGAGCAAGGTCGTGACGTCTCGACCACAAGATATAAACAGCCAGAAAAGGAACTAAGAGACCGCTGGAGTATTCATCGCTTCTTTGCCATAGACTCCAAAGGTCTGCAAGACCAGGCCAATAGGACCAAAGAAAGGCAATTAGAGCGAGACTGCCCGCAAGCAAGGAAACTATCGTTGCTTTGCGTGACTGAGCCCAAGTCGGTAATTTATCGCTAATTTTATCAAGCTGCGTCTGCAAAACGTGCTGTAATCTACTTGCATTACTTGTTGCAACTTCTAATGCTCGGCTGACCGGATGTTCCAGTATCCCTTTTGGTTCGAATAGTATAGATTTTTCTTCCACGCTGGTATTAGTTCGAACAACTGCACGGTTGCCTATCACGCATCGCTGGATTTGGCAATTTGGTCCTACTTGTGCACCGTCCCATATCATACTATTTACCACAACGCTGTTTCTGCCGATGGTAACATTATTTCCGACTATCGTCGGTCCGAAAATAACCGCGTCTTTTGAAACTGTGGTGCCATTCATAATAACGACCGGCCCGCAAATTCGCGCTTCCGGGTCAACCTTCGTTTCGGTTCCCATCCAGACAGTTTGTGAATCGGTGCCCTTACAGAGTTTCAAATCTGCATTTAGTTTTGGGGCACTTCCAAGATAATTGGCAATGGCATGCAGGTATCCTTGCCGATCTCGAAAATTGCCAGCATGATTTGGTAACCTGGCCGCGTGGATGGTTTTGCCGGCACGGAGCATTTCAGGAATTAAGCCTTCCTTTATATCGAAATAGCCTTCCTTCGGAATGTAATCCAGTACACTGGGGCTGCAGACATAGATTCCGGATGTTTCTCCCATCTGTGCGCCGTTCGGGCCGCCGGGATTCAACATCACAGTCAAATCGGACTGGCCGTCACGGTGAGCACTTAACAGCATATCGATTTTCGGGGGATTTATCAGACTGGCAGGGAATATTAAAAAGGTGCCCGCCCCCACGTCTTCTTGTCGAAGACAAGAGTGGGAGCGGGAATCTAATGCATCTGTTTGGCCGCTGGCAGCATCACGAATACATCCTGCGGTGCCAGATGGCAGCGATTCGTCAAGGAACCTCAACTCCAAACGATTATCAGCGTGAATTGATTCAGCAAGCAAGGAACCATCACTATTGGAACAGATTACAACCTGTTTTATGCCTTGATTGGCTAAAGAAGTAAGCAGATGTTCTAAGGCGGGTTTTCCCACTACCGGCCACAGGGCTGTTGGCAAATGCGATGCCATCGAACACCTGCCGAAATCACGACTGCCCACCAGGATTACAGCTTTGATTTTCTGTTTTTTGACAGACTGTTTATTCATCAATTATAGCCTGTATCCATATATTTATATCACCCGCTCCCGAGATTTGTATCCAGTAACGGTCATTTATGGCACAAAATCGGAAATGTGCGATTATGAGGATGAGGCCTTTGTAACATCCTCAGCGAGCTTTTTTAAGCGCTCCTCTCTGGCGATAAGAGCAGGTCTTGGTTTAAGGCCGACCATATCCAGAATTACCCGCCATCGGTAAACCCAGTCATGACGTAGGAGAGACTGGACGACACTCTTCTTGCGGATTTCGGCCAGCCGCTCTGGCTGCGAGTCAAGGTCGGCCAAAATTTCGGCGATGTCCACCGTATCGTAAGGCACATGGATCACTGCATCGGGCCAGTCAAAGCGCTTTTTGAAGGGCTCGTTCTCACCTGTTTCTCCTATCATAACGGCACCGGAAGCTGCTCCCTCAAAGAAACGATAACTGATTTCAGTTTGCCCACCGGTCTCGGATTGCTTATCGATTTTGGGGGCGTTCGCTATAAAGTAACGGCTTCGTTTAGCGATATTTGCCAGCAAAATACGATGGTCCCGTGGAAGAAGCGTCTTCATACCCCCAAACGTGTCATAGATGTAGAAAATCTGTCTTTGTTCAGCCATCCTCAGCAGGGCCTGATGTGTTATCAACGATTTGCGTCCCATGCTGTAAACATCGATAGAACGAACTGGAGGATTTGGATATGGGCAGAATCGAATCGTGTCGATGCCTGGTATCACGCAGACACACTTAGCACGGATAGCTTCTCTGATTTGTTCAACACTCCCACTGCAAGGGATAATGACATAGTCAAATTTGGACAGAATTTTTAAATGACCTTTAATCTCGTTCAGTTCTCTGGCCCAAAGCTCTGCGAGCCAACATACAGAGGTTCGACAGTGTTGCTTCCATCCTTTGATTGCATTTAGCGAGAGCAAATCACGTGGAAACTGACATATCATAATAAAAAGGTCGTAGTTCTTGTTTAGGTTTAACTTCCGGACACCAGGATTAACAGAAGCAATAGACACACGTCGTGCAAGTTGATTTGTAACCTTTTGGCCGACTGCGAACGAACGATATGGCTTGGGGGTTAGCATTTCGACATCGTCGATCTCGCAGATCAGATCTTCGAACTCGTACTCAGCACACCTCGAAACGAGTCTCTCCAACTGACGCTGGGAGAACATACATACGCGTGGGTTAGCCGACATATCTGGGATAGAATTTTGTGTTTTGTCCATTCAAATATCCGATTTAATTACTTGCAGAACGATCTTGCCTCGCGTATGACCCATCTGGCTTAGCTTATGTGCTTTACGCACTTCTTTGAGAGGTAGTACAGTCTCGATAGCAGGCTTTACATACCCCGCATCAGCCAACGTAGCAATCTCCGTAAGCTGTGCCGTATTCGGTTGCGCCAATATATATTTACCACGCACGCCGTACGCCGCAGCGATTTTGGATACGCTTGTGTCGCAAATAGAGATAAGAACACCGCCTTTCTTGAGAACACCCCACGACCGCTCGAGAGTCTCTCCCCGACGGCGCTCAACACGAATATCTCGATTGACCGCCTCCAAGACCACGTCAACATCTCGAACCACCTCTTCAAACTTGGTTGTTCTATAGTTTATGAACTCATCAACACCGATTTTGCGAAGAAAATTCTCGTTGTGGCCGGACGCTGTGCCAATTACATACGCCCCCTTCCACTTAGCGAGCTGTACTGCAATATGACCGACACCACCGGCAGCAGCGTGTATGAGCACTTTTTGCCCGGCTGATAATTCTCCAGCATCAAATAGTGCCTGCCATGCGGTTAGTGCAACCAACGGAAGAGCCGCTGCCTGGATATGGTCAAGACTGCAAGGTTTGCGCGCAAAATTCGTAGCTGGGGCGGCAACATACTCTGCATAAGCGCCGCCCTTGCGTATGTCTAACATGCCAAACACCGCGTCTCCTACCTTGAAGTTAGCAACGCTATTGCCCACCGACTCAATAACTCCCGATACATCAAAACCCAGAATCAGTGAAAATGGTTTTTTTAGCTTAAAGCGTCTGCCGGAGCGTATTTGCCAATCAGCGGGATTGACACTGGTCGCATGAATGCGAATTAGCAACTCCTCTTCCTTCGGTTCAGGTTGTGGTGCATCTTCGTAGGTTAGCACTCTTGGCCCACCATACTTGTGAATTTGTACTGCCTTCATTATGAACTACACTGTTCTTTTTGGAATATCATCAGATGCTGAATGAACCACGGCTTGATTTCAGCTTTCTTCCATTCTGTACGAAATTGAGTCGTGATAGCCTCATTGTATTTGAGGCCTCTATGCGCAAATTTGTTGATCCAGTATTCTTTAGGTTGCTCATTAACGTGCGTATGGTCTCCAATGTAAGTAACGGCTGGTTCTGCAGCTGTTATTATCACGTTATCAGCTATCGAACAAAGGATGTCGACAAAACGATCTGCGTAATTTTCCGATAAGTGCTCAGCAACCTCAGTACTGACAACGAGATCAGCATCGGAATCCTTCGGTAGTGTATCATGTCGAATATCACACATAGTGACGTCCAAAGCATTTTTGCGGCAGATTTTAAGTGCCGCAGAAGAATACTCAAGTCCGCGACAGATGACTCCTCGCTCTTTTAGTGCCAAAAGCAATTGCCCGGGCCCACAACCTACATCAACAACTGATTTAGGAGCAAAAACCTTCACAATACTCTCGGCAATCACTTCACACGATTTTCTGTATGTTGCGTCTAAACCATCAGTTTAGTATTTTTCATCATAGAGCTCGTCATACTCTGCCGATTTTTCCAGCTTACGGATAAAGGAATGTCTCATCAGTTTCAAAGATTTCGGCATAATTCTGAAAATCGCCTTGCGCACGGCATTCGGCAATACTGTTTTGTAAATTGTCTTGGCAACTGAATAAAATGACATTGAATTCACCCTTTCTATTCCAGAGGAAAAATGTAAGAATAGAAGCTATAGTTAACCCAATACTTCCTTCCAGAACATCTCCGGGCTTGTCATAATAATAGATATCTCTCCGTCAAAAACCTAATATCTTACTATAAAAAGACTTCGGGAGGAGTTTGCGGGTAATAGCGATCAAAAAGCAACATATGACTAACGTTGTGAAAACAACAATAAATCCATACAATACCTGAAAGGAATAGATTGCATCGATTTTGTGGAGAACCTTGGCAATCCCACGAAGAATAATCATGTGTATAAGAAAAATACCGAAGGAATAATTGCCGAGGAGGACCAAGACTCTCGGCCAAGTCTTAAGACGTTCCCTTAAAATAAGAAAACCAGAAATGATACACACAGAATACATAAACGAGGAAAGTTTCAGAGCACAAATAGCCATAAGCCAGTTATTGAAGTGTGACGATATTGTTATCGCTTCCCACTCTGAAATCACCAGGAAAGACAAAACTGTAATCAAAATAATAGGGGGTATACTTCGGGAATCAAACATCTTATTATCTTTATTTCCAATCAACAGGCCAATTTGATAAAAAATGATCCAGGAGAAAGCTAATTCATGAAAAAAATTATGAAAGTCATTTTCAAACGTAGGACTGTACAGTCTAAGAAAGTAAAGTATAATAAGAACTATCAAATTGAATATAAGAACAGATATGAATCCGTACGGCTTACGATTTAAATCGTTTAAGAACGGGGTTAATATATACAATTGAGTTAGTATTATGATAAAATAAAATTGTATGCTAGCTTCCCCCGTTAAGAAACTGCATAACAATTGCGTAACGTTATAGTCATGTACCTTGATGGTTTCATATCCAAGATAGACAGTTGACCAGAATAAGTATGGAACAAGAATCCTTGAAAATCTTCTTCGCAAAAAGATTTGATAATCTTTCAATGAGCCGATTGGTTTTTTTGACATCCAGTAACCTGAAATGAAAAGGAACGCCGGAACCGCAAAGTTCAACAACTGTCGATAAGAAAGAACAGTATAATCCCGATACCACGGCCACGGGATAGCATGAATGGCAACGACGGCGATTATTGCAAATCCCCTAAACGCATCAAAGGATAGGTCTCTGTCTTTTAGAGAATGGGACATGTTTATAGAAACGCTCACCTTTTCCTCGGCCTTGCTACGATAGCAAATCGGAAGTACTTTAAGTCTTCCAATTTTTTGAAAAGCAGTATATTCAACAGTCTGAACATTTTATTCTTTGTCGGTTGTATCCCCTCCATCAATAAAACTTCAAAACCAAGATGCTCAAACATTTTTAATATGCTCTTGTACGTAAAAAATCGTAAGTGTGTCTTGTCTAATGTGCCCCCATCCGAATAATCCCAGGTTCCCTTTATTACAAAATCAAAAAAGTTCCGACAGTACCTAACGTTAGGAATAGACGCTACGATCACACCATCATCGGTGAGTTTCTTTTTCACCGAGATCAGTAATGAGTATGGATCGACCAAGTGTTCCAAAATGTCATTGAAAATAACGCAGTCGAACTCTTTATCTGGTATATTCTTAAGTGACTCAAACGCTTCTGCATTAATCACCTTGTCCAACTTTTTTTCTGCTTCCTGGGCAGCCTGCTTATCTATCTCAACTGCCCAAGTCTCTGTCCCAAATTTTTCCTTGATCAGGGCAGAAAAACGACCAAATCCACAGCCGAACTCCAGACTCGTTTTGATGCCTTCCGGGATATACTTCAGCATTTCTTGCCTTTTGTCTTCGTAGTATCCCTTCACTTTTATAGAGAAATCGGTTAGATCTGCATGCATCAAAGTTTCTCTCGCGCCCCAACAGCTTACCGCACCGCTTTACAGGCCGAAGTCATGTTCATCCCGTGTGAAGTACAACAGGTCTTTATTTAATGAGCCATCCACAAAACTCATTCAATATTTCACCTGTTCTATGCGACAAGATCTCCTCGAAGGGATTTAGAGATCGATTTTACATCTTGAAGATGTTTTTCTAATCTCTCAATCCTGGCATCATCTTCAACTTTTGCTCTTGAATAATATCTTTTTTTGCTTTTTAACCAAAGGAGTTCAAACTCAACGGCTTTAATTATGCCGTCTTCTATATTCTTGTCTAATGCCGTATTCTTAAAAGCTACCTTTCTGGTTTCAAATTTATCCATCAAACTCATCTGATATAGTTGTTTTAGAAATGGAATTGCATCTAACAGGATTTTCCCTACCAAAGTAGTTTTCAAGCCTTTTGCTTTTGCCTTTTTAAAGATATCTTTACACATATCAAACATCTCTTTGCTGTTTACACTACTTTGGTCAAGGTCCATTGAAGAAGTAAAATCACTTCTTCCTACCATTATGCCGGTGAGCAGACCTATTTTTTCAAGATTTAGAATCTCATCAATATTCTTATAGGCTGTTATTGTTTCAATATTGACCGCAAACTCAATATCTTCGCGATTATCAGGTGGAACGAAAGTCAGTATTGCATCGAGAAATTTTGACACCGCATACGGCGTTTCTGCCATGGGAGCCACAATTCCGGCTACGCCTATAATCAAACAATTATAAATATCCGTAACGGCTTCCACTCCGCCTATTTTCATTATCAAAGGCAGACCAACATCAGTGGTAACTTCTTTAAGCCGCGACAGCTCAATCATCCTTGATGCCTCAGCTTCAAATTCTGCTTTGATGAAAATGACATCGTGATTTTCCTTTAGGTCTTTTAACAACACCATCATTTCTTTTTCTAAGACATTCATAATCTTTATTCCTTATATACTCATAGTCTCTATGATCATGTGCTTCCTGAATTCATCTCGTGGGAGGAAGGGGTACATATCCTCCAATGGTTTAGATACCATAGTACCGTCCGGTTTTGTTTCTGACGACAGTTTTGGATACAGCGTCTGTTTAGGATCCATTAGCACTTCACACAAGACAGGTCCTGGCATATCCAAAACCTGCTGTATCTTGTTAGAGAGGTTGTCTTCGTTGTCCAGCTTCACAGTTTTCAAACCAAACGCCTCTGCAACACGTGATATGTTGGGATAGTAAACTCCATCCTTGCGATCAGAGCCTGTATATCTGCCCTCAAAGTATGTATCCTGAGTAATCCGCTGGGCAAGGTAGCCCTCATTATTCAGCACAAATATCTTGATCGGAAGCTTATGGAATGCGATTGTTCCCAATTCCTGAATATTCATCTGAATACTGCCATCGCCGGTAATAAGAATTACCTGACCTTTGTTCCTGGCGATACACGCACCAATAGTAGCGGGAATATCATAGCCCATCGAAGCACATCCCTGGTTTGTAAAGATACGAACATCTTCTTTTAAATTCATAACCTGAAATGTCCCTGTATAAGCAGTTCCGTTCCCGGTAACCACCAGAGAACCTGGCTTTAAGAGTTTAAACAGGACATCTGCAAACACATAGGAGTTTACATATTCGTCATTGCTTGGGTTATCCTGCAATATACTCGGCAAAGTGCTCTTGCTTTCTCTACACCAATCAAGCCACTGTCTCTTGGCTTCGAGTTGTCCGTTGCCAACTTGAGCCAGCATTTCTTCTATGAACATCCTGGCATCCGCATGTACCCGCATATGCGGAAACAAAGTTGGTTTATGCAGCTCCGCCGAGTCAATATCCACTATGGCGCGATAAGCGGCCCGTGCAAATGCCTCGGTGTTATAACTAACCTGCCTTATTCCTAACCGTGCACCTAAGGAAAGGAAAAAATCACTATTTTGTACTACAATATTGCCTATCCTATCGCCACAGATTCCCGGCCTTCCAAAAAACAACGGATGGTCCGACCATATCAAATCGTGTCCACAAATAGCTGTGAGCACAGGCACGTTGAGCTTCTCTGCCAATTCCAAAAATAACTTATCAGCCCCGGCAATCCGCACGCCATAGCCTGCCAGTAGCACAGGCCTCTCTGCCTTCTTAATTCGAGTTAGTAATTCACCGACCTGTTTTCTTATCAAGTCTGTATCAAATGAAATTCTATCTTCCTTTTCGTCGTAGTCGGGCAATTTTGATGGTTCAATTTCTGATGCTTGAATGTCTAAAGGCATATCTAGCCATACAGGGCCGGGACGGCCGTGGGTTGCCAAATAGAAAGCTTTTTCGAGATGATATTTGATCCTCTCTGGCTCCATTACTGTCATGGCATATTTCGTAACCGGTGTGACAATGTCGACTATATTGATTTCTTGGTCTCCCAGTTGTCTTAATCGCAAGTTCGGAAGTGCTGATATTATCATCTTTCTTTTCAACTGCCCGGAGATATAGATACACGGAATTGAATCCAGCCATTGCCCGATAATACCGGTCAGAGTATTCGTGCCGCCTGGACCGGTAGTGACAACGACCGCCGCAATTCTATTTGACGCACGGTAGTAACCCTCGGCAGCTATAGATGCAGCCTGTTCGTGACGAGGACAGAGGTATTCTATGTCTTGACTCCGTCCAAGAGAATCAACCAAGTGCATTGCTCCGCCGCCAGGAAGCATAAATGCGTGTTTAATACCTTTCGCTGCAAGAAACAGGAATATGTAGTCCGATAATTTAACCATTTCTAACTTACCTTTCTAACCTACCTCAATATGTGTTTGTACCAATCAAAAGTTTCCTTGATTGCCTCTTCAAATGTAGCCTTTGGTTCCCATCCAATCATATTTTTTATCTTCGAACCATCCAGGTATTGTGTAGTAATCTCAGCCTTTGCCCGATCAAGTATTTCCACTTTAACATGGCTATCTAATACCTTGCAAATTCTATCGACAATTTCAGTAACACTCATTACATTTTTACTTGCTAAATTAAATGCTTGGCCTCTCGTTTTGTTTATGTTTTCTGCTAAACTTATATACCCATCTATAGAATCTTTGACATAAATATATTCCCGAATCATGTTACCATCGCTTCTGACTTGAAGCGGTTGGCTTTTTATAATCGCCTCCATGGTCCCAGGAACAATTCGGTTCATATTTAAATCTCCAGGCCCAAAAGTATTGGCACACCTTGCTATCGTAATGGGCATATCATAAACATCTGGATTTGCATATACCTGTGAAATTAAATCCGCACAGGATTTCGAAACATCATAGGGGGCTTTTCCATGCAATCTTTCATCTTCCTTATAAGGCATGCTATCGCAGGGCCCATATGCCTTATCACTTGAAACAAAAACAATCTCGCCAACTTTGGAATATAATCGAGCGGCCTCTAAAATGTGAACAGTTCCCATAATATTCGATTCTAAGGTTTCTAAGGGATTGAGTAATGCAGTCGTTACAATAGGTTGCGCCCCAAGATGAAAAATAGTTGTTATTTCATACTTAGGAAGAATATCTGCTATTTTCCTATGATTCTTTAAATCTCCTATGACAACAGTTGATTTTTTACTTAGCTCCTGAGCTTCAAAATAACTCTTCGGATCCCAGCTTCTTATAAGAGAAACTATATTTGCATTAGTTTCGCTTAATTTTTCAACCAGATGAGAACCCTTAAATCCTCCTGCACCTGTAACCAATACGTTTTTACTGTTCCAGAATTCCTTATTCATTTTTCCAAATTTCCCAAGGGGCGCCTTGTTTATAAATCCTATTTAGTTCATCCAAGTCTTTTTGAGTATCCATGGGTTTCCAAAAACCCTTATGATGGTAAGCAGCCAACTGGCCTTCTTGAGCTAATCTTCTTAATGGATCCTGTTCCAGAACACAACTTTCGTCCTCAGATAAATAATCGAAAATTTTCCTGCTAAGGACCATAAACCCTGCGTTGACTAAATCTTTCATATCAGGCTTTTCATCAAATTTTCTAACTATTCCATCTTCTAATTCAACTAAACCAAACCAATAAGCAGGATTAACTGAAGTAATTGTTGCTACTTTGCCCATCTTTTTGTGATACTCGTAAAGTTTCTTCAAATCGATATCTGCAAGGCCATCACCATATGTTAAAAAGAACTCTTCGTCTTCTTCAATATATTTTCTAATCCTGGTAATTCTCACACCGGTCATGGCCTCCAACCCTGTATCAATAAAATATACCTTGCCATCCAAACAATCTTTATTACTTAAGCTAATTCTCTGCTTGTTTCTCAAATCCAATAAAAAATCGTTGGACATTTCCTCCAAGTTGAGAAAATACTCTTTTATCATACTTCCCTTGTAACCCAAACACAGAATAAAATCTCTAAAACCCTGGTGACTATAGATTTTCATAATATGCCACAAGATAGGCTTTCCTCCAACTTCGACAAGCGGTTTTGGCTTGAATTCAGTTTCCTGGTCCAATCGCCTTCCCTTTCCCCCACATAATATTACCGTTTTCATAATACCTTCTCCTTTTTTCTATATTTACGTTTTAAAGGTTATTCTTTTAGGTATTGAACGAGACAGTAAATTGGCTTGTTATAGACATTTATTAAACGTTTGCAACAAACATCAGCGGCATAAGCGTGATTACTATATCCACCTGCTAATATAACACATTCCATTTTATATATCGCCACCAATGGCAATAAGTGTTTCTGCCATAAACGTCACTCGCTGTTTGATTATTTTGCTTGCAGGGAAACACCGCTGCAGATCTTTTGCAGAAAGAAGTCTGGTGCCGGAACGTTTGGCACCAAAGGAATATTTTTGTTGCACGTGATTGTAGCTAATAATCCGACCAACCTTGAGGTAGCCGTGCCACGGAAGCCAGGTGACAAATGGCAGTCGCAAATGAAACTCAAACGGGTACCAACGGTTTGGAGTTGTAACAAACCAGCGTTTGCCTACACGCATAATCTCAGATGCCATTTTCTTTTGTTTTTCGAAATCACCTACATGCTCGATCACAGCATTACTATAAATAACATCAAAATATTTATCAGGCCAAGGTAATTTACAGGCATCTCCAACTGTTGCCTCAATCTCAGGATAGTATTGCTTTATCATGGATACATGTTCAGATGAAAGATTAACAGCACAAAGATTGTTTTTCCATGGATAGGAATCAATAAGCTGTAATCCCCTGTCACCATCAGGGTTTATTTCGGCACCAATATCAAGGACCTTCATTTGCCCGCTCGGCTTCATAGTCCTGTTAAATAACTCCAATTTACGCTGGCGGCTTATATAAGACAATTTACGAAACAAACTCAATTTTATTCGCCTCCATGATTTTGACGCAATAAACGCAAAAATACTCTTATTCGTTCAGATACCTTTTCAGCCTGATTTTCTCTTGGATGAGGGATAAACAATTTCAATTGTTTGATTTTTTCTAGAAATTCTATTTCATCAGATGCAAACAATAGGTGCTGTAACTCTCCAAATCTTTTAGCAATATCAAGTTGGTGGTTATTAATCACTTCGTTATATTTTTTGAGTCTTGGCATAACAAGCAATGGTTTATTATTGTCCAAAGCCAGTGATATTATCCCCATACCAGCATGGCCGATTACGGCTGTAGCTCTCTCTAAATTCTGATCAAAAAAATCTTTAGCAAAAAATGGTGTTCCCTCAAAATTACGGGGCTTGTAGGAACTTTTTCCTGTCTGGGCAATTATTTCATCATCCACCAGGCTTTCATCACAGGCTTGATCCACAGCTTTAACAAGACGGTCAAAGGGGAATTGTGTACCTACTGTCAGAAAAATCATATCACTTCACCTGCATATTCAACATTTCCATACCGCTCTACAAGTTCTGGCCACTGCACCAGGAAGAGGTCAGAGATATATCTGACCATTCTTCCTGAAAGTGAAATACGATCGACATTTGTGATACTATCCACCCAAATAACCTTTGCACCTAATAGTTTGCTGATGAAACACGCCATACAGCCCACCGACGCACCCGTACTAATTATCGCATCCGGCCTTGCTTTAAACACCACAGCAATGCATCGCAGCAGTACTTTTATCACCCATAAAGGATGCTGACGGTTGCATTCCCCAACGACATAAACCTTACCATACCGGCGAAGCTTATCCCTCATAAATTCAGTTGTTGTTATGCAAAAAGTTTCATACCCTTTACAACTATCCACAAGCTTGAGCAGTTGCGTTAAATGCCCTCCTGCCGAAGCAGCCAAGCAGATTGTATATTTATCGGTCATTTTTTAATACACACCATATGTTCTTCAGGAATTCGATTGAAATTAAACAAGCGTCCTATTTGCTCTTTACGAATAAATAGGACTACCTCATCTGGTATTTGACGTTTTTCCCTCAAACAGTAACCATACAAGAAACCTATCATTCTTGCCATGCCGCCTGATATAATGGGTCGTTCCTTAATACATCGCCGCAGTGACTTGAAAAGCATAAAAAGTGGATGAGTTGCCAGTCCATATTCATTCAAACCGTGTCGAAATCGCACCTTTAACATATTACTGGCATGACCCGTTCCTACTGGCTTATTGTGCACTACAGAAAGTTCAGGAAATGACCAGCTCTTCCAGCCATTCATTCGAGCAATAATGCAGGAACAGGTATCTTCACCCCCATATTTAAGCGGTAAGTAACCCCCGATTTGCTCAAAGCAATTCTTCCGAAAAACCTGGATAGCTTTTGGAGTTGACCTCCGGTCGTTCAGCACTCTATATAACTTGCCGTCAACCAAATCCTGATACACTCCCGATGCTACCCCCAGTCTTTCATCTTGCCTGAACCTGTAAAATATCTGCTCATAATAATCCTCTGGCAGACTGATATCTGCATCAAGAATGGCAAGGTAATCAAATTCTATCGTCTTGATCTTTTTAAAACCTGCCACAATCGCATGAACATTACTGGCATAATAATTCTCGCTGGGTTCTTTTGCTCGATATAGGTATTGAATCCACCTGTACTTTGCGGTATACTGCTGAATGATCTTTGCCGTATCATCTGTCGAGTTGTCATCGACTATAAGCCACTTATATGGAAGTACGGATTGAGCTAATACGCCTCTGATGGTACATTCGATATACGCAGCTTCATTGTAAGCGGGGGTAATTATGATATATTTTATGTTATTCTCCAACATTGATTATCTCTATTCTACCTGCATGCAAAGGGACTTGCCGCCGGCTGTAATTATTCGCCATGCCCCAATAGCATAGATTTTCATGCGACTCCAGTTATACTTTCGATCCTGTCGGCTGAAGAGAAAACACACAAACCAGAAGGGAATTCGAACCGCACAAAACAGCCACACAAATAAACACGCCAAGACATATTCCCACCGAGGCCGATGTTTATTGATAAATTGCAGGATACTACCTCGCAACTGTAGAGCCATTTCTGTAGCAATCTTCTTTGAACTCTGGCCACCAAGATGTATAATTTCACCCGCCGGAGTGAACATAACTTCCCAGCCAGCCTGCTTGAATCGGTAACACCAATCCGTTTCTTCGCCGTACATGAAGAACTGCTCATCCATCATCCCAACTTGGTCTATTGCTTCACGCCTGACGAGCATAAAACACCCTGTTACTACATCTACTTCTCTGGTATCATTTCTGTCCCACCATGTCATTCGTTCGCGCCCAAAGAATTTGCTCTTTGGGAAGAGTTTATACAGGTAAGTGGTTGAAAGCAGCATATTCAATATAGATGGAAACATAAAGCAACTCGACTGCAATGTTCGGTCGGGGTTGAGAACGCGACAACCCACAACCGCAGCTTCCGAATGTACGTCCGCAAAAGCAACCACTTTATCATTAGCATGGTCTAACACTATTGTGTCACTATTTAGTAACAATATGTACCTACCTTGTGCAACGTATATGCCTTGATTGTTAGCTGCTGCAAAACCTCGATTTGTATCGTTAACAATAAGGGTAACACCAGGAAATTCAGACCGAATCATTTCAACGGAACCGTCTGTTGAGGCATTATCAATAACAATGACTTCAAATACAATGTCTCTGATTTGTTTGTAAATGGATTTTAAACATTGCTGCAAGATACTGCAGGTGTTCCAACTGACTACTATAACTGAAAGATCGGTCATATATTTGCCACAAAATAAGTCGGACGACTTACTCTTTTAACGATTGCAGGCATTACACCGGCAAATCCAATCATCATATAGAAAATTGTGGTAGGCTGACCAAATAGCGAAACTGATATAAAAGCACCCGACAACCCGAATAATCCAGCTAACAAACACCAAACCAGCCACTTATCTGAGTCTAAGATACTTGCTTTATAAGCATCAACAAGTTTTTTGATAACCACCACGTTCATAGTAAGGAAAGGCAGCAAGCCAACTAATCCGAAACGTTGCAAAACGAGCAAATAATGATTGACCGTATCAGTGTGGTCACGCCCGTCAATTCTGGAAGCCCAGCCTGGGTCGACATTGTAACCAAACCCAGTTAACCAATGACCAGACATCCCACCTTCAAATAAGGACACGTCAATCAATCTGCTGCGATACCATGCTGTTCTGGGACTAAAAGTGAAGCCGCCCAGAACATCATAAAAGTGCCGATTACTGATTATTTCCACTGATCCACACATTAGTATGATGGTTGCCACCGCTACTTTCCAATGCTTCCTGTATCGGAAGAATAGAATAAATGGGATGGCTAACAGCGCAGCAAGAATTGGTCCACCCGACATCGATGAAAAAATGCCGGCACCCATCAATCCGAGGCTTATCCAACAGAGCGTTTTATTTTTTCTCACGGTACGCAGAAGACCTGCACAGACGGGGCCAAACATAGCAAAAAACAGACCGTACATAATTGACATTGAAAATGTTACATCGGCACGGTAAAAGCCGTGTCGTAGTATTGGCCGATACATTCCATCACTCTTCCATGCATGATATTTTTTTAAGAAACCAAGGGGATTATTTCCCGTAATACATTGATAAAAACCGATTATGGCTAATGGAGCCGCGATTACTAAAATCGATTTCAGTAGCAGCAAGTAGTCTTTCTTGCTCGTTACTATCATTCGTACGGCGAAGTAAGGTAAGACCATATCAAAAACTGCACCAGCACGGTTTTCCAAGAATGGCATTAGCGAGCGAGTTGTAAAAGCACCTGACACGATTTGACAAAGGAAATATATGATCACGATTTTATCCAGCCATATGAACTTTAGCTGGCGCGGCAGGTTGGTTCGCAAGAACATATTTGCGAATATTGCCAGTATCACCATTCTACGTAAGGTAAAATCAATTGTACCTACCGGGACCGAAAGATATTGAGGGTACCAAGCAAGGGCTGCTGTATAGACAACAAGCCCATAAACTGGCGGCAGACAGAACACCAGAGCACTTGCAGCTATCCCAATAAAAAGTGTTATCGCTTCCATTTACAAAAGCTAACTACAGTCTTCGTGATATATGTAGATTCTTTATCGAAGTAAAAAACGCGTACGTATCCAAGGATTTTTTCTAATTCTTGAAGTTTGCATATGAGTGGAGCCGGTTACGTACTGCTGGAAACCCAGCTCCCATTTGAACGTTCGCCATAAACTTACGTCGTAATACGTTATGTACTTCATCCATGAGACGGGTACATAGTATGTCCTCAATCTACCGGCCAATATACCTATCACAGGATTTGCTTTATTGGCAGCCTTCCGAATCTCAGACTGTGATACGACAGCTAACGTTTGTATCGCACGAAATATTAAGAACATTACAGGCATGGGAAAATCGAATGACCATTCATTGTCAAGTGCAATCCAACGATCTCCATCAATCAGAATATTATCAGGGGTTAAATCAAGCAAACCACGAGTAAGACAATCTATTTTGGGCAGATGGGCGACTGCATTGCTCACGAACTTTTTTAGGAATTCCGTCGGGGTAGTTTTAATTGTTTTCAATGAGCGTATCTTATCGACGTATTTTTCAAAAAGGTCATTTGCTTTCTTATAATGTCTCTGTCTCATGTGGAATATTATCTCATCTTTCAGAGATGGATAAGTCAAATAGTCATACTTGATTTGATCCTTCTCTAGTAGGCCACACAGAACATCAAATCGTCCTTTGAGGTACTCAGCGTTCAATTTTTCATTTTTGGCTATACTTTTGATAAACGGCTTTGACTTCTCCGTAGCTGCACATTTATAAATCACTTTTTTACCATGTTCTTCAGCGAGAATTGTGTATGTGTGAAATTTTTCTAATCGCCAAAAATTGTCTCCTATTACTGTGCTGTTGGCAGGAGCTATTCTCTTATCGTACAGCTCCCTTTTAAGGGTATTTATTTTGCGTCTTATCATTTTGTCATTTCTGCAATTTGCCAACGATGGTCAAAAGATATTGGCTTAATATATAAATCCAAGAACAAGAATACTTCACTTCTGGCTTGGTATTGTGTCAAGTTGGCATATATTTGGCCAGTTGATCTTTAATTCTTCGTATTTTGCTGCGCCAACCAGTGTAATATTTAGCATCCCATGGGTCGTCGAGGAGATTTCGTATGACCTGCGTGCGCCACGCCATGCGCTTCTGCATCGTCTTTATTTGCTGATTTCGCAAGGTATAAGTTATATCATACAATGAAGTTATCGCTTTATCACTTTTTAGCATGGAGTGCTTTGAAACCGGATCGTCCATGTGTTCCTGATGAAGAAGTGGATAATACCATCCGTTTGTGTAACCAGCCAAAGCCATTTTTAAGAAATAATAGGTGGTCCCTACAGTAGAACCCTCTCGCCACGGCCCCATCTCAAGAAAAGTCTTGCGTTTGAGCAGGAAGCCTGTGCCACCAACCCATGGATGCCGAAAAAGATGGTGTTCATTAAATGCCTGTATCTTGTGCTTCGCCCGTTTGTAATCAAAATCATCCGGGAAAAAGTGCCAACATGCAACTACTCCCAAATTTGGGATATCTTTGTGCGCTTGGGCAAGAGTCCGTGTCCAGCCAGGGGGCACTAAACAATCGTTGTCGACTTTACCAACCAGTTCAGCCTTTGTTTTACCCCATACATAGTTCATCGCGCCCGTTTGCCCAACATTCTCTTTGCTCAGGACAACTTCAACTATGCGAGGATCCTTCACCTCATCCTTTAGATACTCCGGTGTTTCATCGGTAGAGGCATTATCCCAAAGATAAAGGTCAAACTCTTCGTTCGGATCCTCAAGGAGACGAAGCAACATTTTCTTCGTATACTCGAGGCGACTATGCGTTGGTACGACTAATGCTACCTGCATATTCAAAACACGCATCCCTTAGTACAGAAATAGGCTTTAAAAAATTTTGTCCAGTTTGAAAAATCTCATTCCATATCCAATTCTGGATTTCGAGTGATTGAGACGGGAGTAAATGGGTCTCATCAGAGCATCTTCTATCAAGAACAATCGTAATCTTAAACTTGAATAATTCGAAAGATTATCATGATGGATCTGATACCCATATTTTTTTAGAAAACCAGCAGCAATCCTTTCAAAAGATCTTATTTTTGTATCTTCCATCTTAATAAGATATTTCTTTATCTGAGGTGTAATTTTTTTATTAAAATACTGGCTTTTCCAATGTCGCACATCATTTCTAGCATAATTTTGATAATTGAGCAAATGTGTGTAAAATTCTTCATTTAGAAAAGCACATATTCTTTTCAATTGACTCTCAGGTTCGGTTACCAAATCTTCGTACCTCACCTCGAGCAGATTTGACTCGTTGAGACTTCGATTTATCGCTATATTTTGGAGGCAATTGACCCAGTACATAGCAGTGCTTTCTGCGGTCTTAGGACCCCATGTGACTTTCTTGTGAGATAAGTAGACATCTCTCCCGTCTCTGACTAAATGTATGATTTGCGCGCTGGGGAAGATTGTTAATAAGATATCTAACGCATCGACGTAAGCAGGAGTTTTATCACCCCATCGAGGTTTACCGTGTTGAACTGCGTATTCTTGATATAATGCCATTAGTATATTTTTATAAGAATTAGGTTTGTATTTTTCATAAAAATCATTCGGGTTGCTTATCTGAAGCGACCACTTTTGAAATCTGTCCGTCGATACTATTTGGTTTATTAGACTGAGCGCATTGGGCTTTTCAGATAAATTCCCATAGGTATCCAACTTGTTATAGAACCAAGGTATAAAATGGGACTCTGGGACTATTGCCAGTGAGGGATGGCAATTAAGAATTTGCCTTAACAGAGTAGTTCCTGACCTTCCAGCACCTACGATGAAGATTGGTGATTTATTTTTACTCTGCTGCATATTTAGGGATTCCTTAATGCGAAATTTCTACAATTTAGTCTTCCTAACCAACGAGAAATCAACACGCCAGTACAGTACCTATACGTTCGCCGGTTTCCACGCGCCTATTCCACCAGATCATCGCCGACATTCACCCACTTGATTCTCCTGCCTATATAACTCTTCAAATTCATCCTCTCATCAGGTCGCATTACTAACAAGTAAGTGCAAAGCAAATACACGATACTAGCTATAACGGCAGCAGATATTAAAGATAACCAGTTGTTTACAAATTCTAATATGCCCATTTTATAGACACCCAACGTTAATGTTCCCAGAACAAGCCAGGGTCGCAAGAGACAACTAACGTAATATCGTAAGACATTTATCCCGGACAAGCGACAAACATACCACGGGCATGCCAAGCCACGTATTAATACTATGGCAATCACAAAACCAAGAGCCGCCCCCACCAGTCCTAATTGCCAGGTTAGTAATATACTTAGCACAGTTCCAATTACGCCCTCAGTTGCAGCAAATATTGCGTGTGCTCCCTGACGCCCAGTCCCTCCCAGGAAAGGACCCATAATTGCCTGTGAACACTCAACGAGATACCCTGCTGCCAATAACAACAAGACCGGATAAGCAGCTCGAAAATCGCCCTCAATCCAAAGGCTAATAAAAGATGGTCCCAGTGCAAAAATCATAAACATAATTCCGGAAGCGAAAATAGCGGTGAACCTGGTTCCACGGAGGAATAAAGAAACAATTTCCGCAGAGTGGTTTCCCCCATCGAGATAGGCGAACCGAGGCCAGAAAACGCGAGCTGGTGCTACCAATAAACCGTGAACATTTCGAATGAGAATAGCAGGAATGGCGTAAATAGCGACAGCTTCCAGCGATATTAGTTTTCCAATAATTAAACCATGTCCTTGCAAAGTGAGCGTATATGCCAAAGTGATAATAGTTGTCAGTATGCCGAATGATATCAGAGTTCGTGCGCTTGAGAGCCTAACCAGCGAGGCTCGCAGGTGTATTCCTGGACAAGATTGCACAAATACGACGCACATTAAGGCCATTGAAAACGCCGTCACTGCCAACACAACATATCCCATCTCAATAATGGTATAACCGAAATACACACAGCCTGCGAGACCGAGAGCACGAGCGACGGCACTTGCTATGGTTACGAAATTCGCTGCAATCCAATGCTCATGTGAGCGGATGCAGGCATCGAGTATATACATTGGACACCCAAAGGCGGCAGCTGTACCTAATATCCGAACAAGGGAGGCTAATTCTGGTCCACCCTTGTAAAATTGTGCAATTGGCTCAGCCGCCAGCAGAGAGATCCCCAAAATAACGAGCCCAACCAACAAGAATATCGCCAAGCCGGTGCTGACGATTTCACTGGTTGATCTGCTATCATCCCGGCCTAGGTGGAAAGGGACGTAGCGCATTATGCCCGCGCCAACACCTAATCGAAGCAAACCATAATAACCCAGAAGTGACCCCACCAGAACCCATATGCCATAATTTCCCTTACCGAGATGAGCGATTAGGTAAGGTGTAAGTAAGAACCCGATAATGAAATTTACACCAAGCGGACCCCAATTACTAACCGCATTTACCTTAAGGGATGACTTTTTCACAACAGCCTTCTGCACCTCTGGTCCTTTTCTGTTATCTACAGACACACTCCGTTCCTGTCGGTTGCATTGCAAAAATCGATGCAACTTACTGTAATAACATAACTTATGTAACAATCCCGATCCCGGTTTTCACCGGCATCGGGCTGGTCTATTTCAAAACACCATCTTTGAGGTTGTTATACTCAACTGCCCGGACCTTGCCGTTCTCATCAGGGAAGTAATCCAGAATCAAGTCTGTTATATCCTTTGCCATCGTTCGAACCGAATTCTCAAGAACCGAGCTTATCTGAACCTGTGCCACGTATCGAGCCAGGTCACCGGCGATATTAGGCCTTCGACCCAAAAGCCCAGAAAAATCGCTTTCGTCAGTAGTGAATCGACCGTTCAAGATGTAGAAGTTTAAGATGACTATTTGATCGTGTATCGGCGCAGGCTTGTGGAAACGATGTATCAGACAAGGTACTCGTCGCCCATCTCGCGAGATGAAGTTCGATAGTTCGGTACCATCATGGATCCAGCCATGTCCGGGGTAGCACACACGGGGTTGGTGACCCAATATACCTGCGGGTTTGGACGAACAATATACCACGTAAAGATCCGCCCAATCGTTACCGGTGTTATTGCTGTATCGACGACTCAAGAAATCATCGGCAAAATTCTTCTCCATATATTCTCTTGTAGTAGTAGGAATGTGTAATTGCTCGCCGACCCAATTACTAATTTGTGTAGGGAAAGTACTCAGTGATACGGGCAGTATAATGGGTGAACCAACAACAAGCTGCAGATGAGATGCCAGAACACGGTAAGTTACGCCGGCAGATACCAAAAGCACAACGGCCAAAATCCAAATGAACCACGCTGGCGTTTTACCTGCTGCTGCTCGCACCGAATAGTTATTTCCAATCGGATACTTCAAAGGATATAGCCTCAAAGTAGTATTCTAAAGCTACAAAAAAAAGAAACGCTACGTCGCGCCACAATGGCACACTGCTCTCTGCTAACTGTGGAATGCCTCCTCCTTGAGGCCGCTAACTAGTTAAAGTGCAATATTATACCATACATAAAGGTGTTTCGTCAAGTCAATAGACCAAAAAAATAAAAAACAATAGTCTTTTGGATAGATTCCGATAATAATGGGATAGTTAGCCATATTGCACATTTTTTACAGTATATTGTGTATGGAGGTAATTTCATAAATTCCGATAAAAATTCCCCGTGGTTCCCAGAATTAATTATAAACTTGTGTTTGCCTTTGCCGGAATTTATTCTTACAATTTATAGTAGAGAAAATGACTCAGAAGGTTTTTCTCTTAGAGGGGTTGAAGTCATGGTAAATATAATAAAGACATTTAGACCAGTATACTGTTTGTTTCACAAGCCGTCACAGGTGGTTCGTGTATGGTGTCTGCTAATTAGCGGCCTATTTTACCTTACCGCTGCAATTAACACGGCAAGCGCAGCCACTTATTACATCGATCCCGTTAATGGCAATGATACCGATCCTGGCACAAGTGCAGAGCCGTGGAAGACCGCAACCAAGGGATTTCAAGTGTCCACTTATGGCGATACTGTGATGTTGCGTAATGGTAATTATGGAGATGTTTACAATCCAATCAGTTTCCCTGTTTATACTGACAGTATGACTGAACCTCTGCCTCCAAGCACAGAGTTTATTACTTTTAAGGCAGATGTAGGGTGTGAGCCTGTTTTTACAAGGGTTTATCTTGGTGGTACAGCCAATAACTATTATACCCCTTATATTTTTGATGGTATTACAATAAGTGGAAGTGATGGGATTGACTTGAAAAGATGTGTTGGTGTTCGATTTAAAAATTGCGAAATAGTTGGTCCAACTTCTTTTGAGAATTATGGTATTTATTTGCCTTCAGGTGATAGAAGTAATGATATTAAATTTGAGAATTGTAATATACACAACTACTTTCGGTGTTTTTACACCTATGGCAATAATTTGGTAATAACTGACTGCGAAATTTATAACATAGGCGAGCATCACATCCATATAATAGGCGAGAATATTCTTATTGAGAACAATCATATCCATCATACTAATCGACCTGGCCTGGGTGAACATCCAGATGGGATATTTGCTGTCTTAACGAATTCCATTATTAGAGGCAATACATTCCATGATCTCTCTACCCAAGGAATATTCCTAGCCGGGACTTCATGGTCATATGATGTATTAATTGAAAACAACCTGATATATAACAACATTGGTTCAGAAATAAATTTTGGCACTGGTGAGCGTATTACTATTAGAAATAACACTATAGTTGGGGCTGGTACTGTTCAGCGAGTCGCAGTTGGTTCAATTGATATTGATGTTTATAACAACATTTTTATTTGTGGTTATGGTGTTTATGCTGGAGAAGATTATCATGATTATAATATTTATGTTAAATATGGGAGTACTATTATTGGGAACACAGAACCCCATAGTTATGGATATGACTGGCTTGGCGATTGGGAAGCTACTCATAATGCAATTGAACCAGAGCTGTTTGTAGACCCCGCTAATTATGATTTCAGGCTAAAAGAGGGATGTCGAGCAATTGATTTTGGGGACCCTGGCCATGGGCCAACCACTGACATACTCGGCAATCCGCGGGATGCTTTCCCGGATGCTGGCTGCTATGAATACGTGTCAGGTCCTCCTGACCCTACACCTCCCTCTGTCCCGCAGAATCTCACTGCCACTCCAGCAAGTGAATCCCAGATAAATTTATCCTGGGATGCATCTACCGACCCTGAATCTGGGGTAAGCTACTATAAGATATATAGGGCTGTCAGCCAGATTGACACCTCAATTTCTACGTTCTACTCAAACACAGGCCTCAATGGTGGGACACCGTACTCTTATGAGGTTTCAGCAGTAAACGGGCAAGGATTAGAATCAGGACTAAGTAATACTGCCCAAGCTACAACCTTAACCTTCTCGGATACTACTCCCCCATCTATTGTATCAGTCGGTGCCTCTGAGACCTCGATTGTCATTATTTTCAGTGAATCATTAGATACAATATCAGCAGAACAGATAAGTAACTACAGTATTAATGGAGTATCCATAACTGCAGCTTCTCTTTCTACTAATACAGTCACTCTAACAACTTCAGCCCATACAGAAGGCTTAACCTATACCTTGACCGTGGTCGATATCCAAGATCTTGCCGGAAACCCAATGGGTCAAACCGAAATAGACTATCAATACAACCAAGGCTTAGTTGGCTACTGGAAATTTGATGAGGGAAATGGAACCACGGCTCAAGATTCATCAGGTGCGGGCAATACAGGAACCTTGGTAAATGGACCAACCTGGACCACTGGCAAGATTGGGAGTGCGTTGCGCTTTGATGGCACAAACAACTACGTTGACATAGGAGCCCAGGATGTTGCTTACCCCTGGGCCGCATCGTTTTGGGTGAAAAGAGAAGACTCTTCGAACAGTAACGCGGCCTTGCTTGATTCATCCAATTATTCGCTAAAACTTGAGCAGTTTCCAGATACAGATAAAGTGGGTGTAACCGCCTATGGTGTAGACGATTATACTTTCAACTACGAAGCTCCCATAAATATTTGGGCTCATTTGGTTTTTGTGGGAACCCAGACTCAGGTGGTGCTATACGTAGATGGAACCTTAGCGGAGACGATCGCCGCTTCCATCTCTTGCCCTATGGCTCAAATAAGTAGCGTTTCCAGAGCCGCCAAGGGCACGATTGATGAAGTACATATCTACAACCGAGCTTTGACCGCTAGCGAAATACTCGACCTTTATCTTTATAACGAAGGCACAACACCAGACACTACGGCTCCTTCTATACCTCAGAGCCTGACAGCACAACCAATAAGCCAGACTCAGATAGACTTAACCTGGCAGGCATCTACTGATCCTGAATCTGGGATAAGCCGTTACAACATCTACAGAGGCGGTACTCAAATTGGCACTTCAACAACTACCTCTTACTCAAATATTGGCCTTATAGCCGAAACCACCTATACCTATGAAGTCTCAGCAGTAAATGGTGCATCCTTAGAGTCAGCAAGAAGTAATGTTGCCCAAGCCACAACATTAGCTAGTACTAGTAATCTACCCCCTGATATATCGGCCATACCTAATACCCTTCCAACCAAACAAGTAGGTGAAACCATAACCACCGCCGAAATAGAACTCGCCACAGACCCTGAAGGAGATCCTTTAACCTACACATACTCAGGCTGGCTTACGTCTTTACCATATACCACCACAGATAATGATGGAGGAAGTCATACCTTACACGTAGATGTATCAGATGGAACAAATACAACAGGAAAGGATATCGCAATTACTGTAAACCGACCGCCGATTCTCAGCGCAATTGGTGGTCAGTCGGTTGACGAAAACGCCCTTCTGAGCATCTCGGTGAATGCGACCGATCCTGATGGCCAGGCATTAGCATACTCTGTAACTGGTTTACCTGCCGGAGCCGCATTTGTCAGCCAGGCGTTGGCCTGGACACCGAGTTATGACCAACAGGGCGACTACGAGGTAACTTTTATCGCAAGCGATGGTCAGGCCCAGGATTCTGAGGCAATAACTATAACGGTAATCAACGTGAACCGAGCCCCTGTGTTCACTGCCATAGATAATAAGTCGATTTGGGCAGATGACCCTTTAATTTTTACGATAGATGCCACTGACCTTGATGGGGACCCGATAACATATTCAGTGGGTACTATGCCCAGTGGTGCGACATTTACCGGCCAGGACTTTGATTGGACGCCGAGCCAGAGCCAGGGGGGCAGTTACGACGTTACTTTTATTGCAAGCGATGGTCAAGCTCAGGATTCTCAGATGGTTACTATAACTGTTGACGTTGATAGTCTAGCACCGACTGTCACCAATTTATCACCAACTGCCGGCTCGATACAAGTGCCTTTGAACAATCTGATAACTCTAAATATTGCCGATGCCGGAAAAGGTGTTAATGCCAAATCAGTAAAAATTAAGGTCAAGGTCAACAGCAATCCCAACAACAATACCGTCTACTTCGGTGATACGGACTACTATACCAGCCCGTATGGTGATTGCCGAAGGTTAGGTACGAAGGCTGATTATGGATTCGTTTACCAAGCGACGAACGAAATGTTTTATTACGACCAGACGGTGACTATCACGGTAAATGCTACAGACCTTGCCGGAAATGTAATGAGCGAGCAATATTCCTTTGTGACTGAGATGTATTCATTCGGCCAGAACAAGCAGGTCAATTCAGGCTTAGGTAATAACGATAGACCCGTAACGGCGTGTGACATTAGCGGCAATATCTGGACAGCCTGGCACGCAGGGTCAATAGGTAATAGAGATATTTATGTTAGCAAACTTGCAGCAGGGCAAGAAAACTTTGGTGGTACCGTTCAACTGACTGACGATACTACCGACCAGTGCAATCCTGCAATCGCTTTGGATAGCAACGATAAGCTATATGTTGTATGGCAGGACAACAGGCAAGGAAACTGGGACATATACGTATCTACCTCAGTTGACGGAATAAATTGGTCAACTGAGACAATGGTTCATGACCCGAATAGTGGTAATCAGGTCAACCCCGCTATAGTGATTGACGGTCAGAATTATGCACACGTTGTCTGGCAGGACGACCGCGAAGGTAATCAGGATATCTTTGTAGCTACATCGAGCGACGGCTTTGTAAACAAAACGGTCTCGCAAATAACCTTTGATATTTCCGACCAGGTTGAGCCAGCCGTTGCGGCAGACTCCGGCAATAAGATTTACGTGGTATGGACGGATGGGCGCAATGGCTCAAACGACATTTACGGAGCGGCTTCAAATAACCCCTGGACAAATGTGGCGATAGCCGGCAATACGAACAACCAGTCAACTCCGGCGATCGCCGCCGAATCCACAGGGTCAATTCTGCACTTATTGTGGGTTGATGATACACCCGGCGACAATGACATATACTATGCATCATCGAATAATGGTTTGCCGGGTAGCCCCTTGACAGGCAGTAGTATTATCGATGATATCTCCGGTGCCGACCAGTCGGAACCGACGATTGCAGTCACAGGCAGCACAACAGGTAATAATTTAAAAGTTTTTGCCTGCTGGCAGGATTGGCGGAATACAGATACTGACCTGTACTTTGCTGAGTTGAGTGCCGGTTCCGGAACAAATGTTTTCGTAGGTGATGGTGGTTCAAATACATACCAGGGTGAACCGGTAATAGGAGTAGATGAATATAGCCATCCATATCTTATATGGGCTGACAACAGAAACACAAACACAGATATCTATTACACCGGAAGTACTTTTATAGAACCTGTTGCACTGGCATCGGAACTTGTTACCGCTTCTGCTCTCAGCAGCACAACAGTGGGAGCTGACCCCCAAGCCATAACCAGCATAGACGATGTCTCCATCGTAGTGCCTGTGGGGGCATGTTCGTATGATGTAGCTATTACAGTAACAAAAATTGCGAACCCGCAGGCATTTGCCGCACCGTGTTTGGGCGGTTACGATTTTGGTCCCAGTGGAATCCAGTTTAGCCAGCCGGTTACGATCACAATACCATACGTTTATTCTGGTTCTGATAGTGTGGCACCGTACTGGTTTAACTCGCTGGCAGGGATGCTTAGTCAACAGGGGATAACAGGTATCCAGGATATCCCGGTATCTTCGTCTTTGCATGCTCTTTCGTTCAATACCACGCACTTTACGGCATTTTACCTGCTCGGAGGAGGCGGCGCTGCTGCCGTTATTGCCGGCGGTGGCGGAGGCGGTGGTGGAGGCTGTTCAGTCTCTGCCGACGGTGAAGGTAATATTGTCGAGTTTCTCCTTCCGTATATTGGGTTCGTTGTTGTGTTAGCAATAATGACAGTGCGGGACTCCCGAATTCGCAAAGCACGCAGCACGTAATATAGCAGCAGGGAAATCTTAAAATGGGCTATCAATCCTACTCTGCGAAGCAGCATTTCGCTACTTCGCTACGAAGTACGAGTCCGGCCGGGGCTAAGTATTGCCAATTCACTGCCGACTGTCGAATCGGTCCCGCTTTTCACCTGTCTGATAAAAAAACGTTCGTCAGGATGCAGGAAAAGCCAGCATAGTATCTTACCCCTTAACTTTGATCCGAATAATTTATCAAGCATAAATAAGTTCCCATGCAGTATTATTTACTGCGATTGAAGTAAAATTTACTGCAACATGTGGGTATATCAATATATATATTCCTGAGCATTTTAGTTTTTTCTATACTTCTTTGAACATCGAATAGGTAATATGCGTTTTGTTGCGTTTTCAGTTCGGATTCTTTCCAGAGCTTCCATTAAAGGTGTGAGTTTTAAGGCCGTTTTGTAAACCAGCACATTTTTCCCGATGGTTGCTCCATCTCGCAGGGATTTCTCCGGAACAGCAATTAAAATCTTGTGATGCCGAAATTGCTGTAAGGTGTTTCGCCTGTGTGCCAGATATTCCGGTGTCCAGAAACCAACGATTTCCAGAACTACCTCGGTGCCATCTTCATGTCGAAAAGTAAAATCCGGAACAAAAGTCTTCTGTCGATCATGGAGAATTTCACCTTCGCGGAATAATTGCCAGCCATTACGTTCGGAACCGAATTTCTTAGACAAAGAGGCTTCCAGAGCCGAATCAAACTCATCCGGCGATGGCAGATGGCTGGTGAAACCATCTTTGTCGGAGAGGGTAAGTGTTGCAGGTTTGTTCCAGGGAGTTTTAACCGATGCCGTCATTTTCCAGCCTTTACAGGCCAGTAAGGCTGGAAGAAATTTGGCAAAGTTGACGCCGTATCGCCGAGTCTCACGCAATACCGAAGCAGGCCCTGAAAAGATAATACGGTACTTTGAGGGACCTAAACGCACTATATCGTGTAAAAGATGCGCCAGCTTGGCATAACGAAGGATGGTTTTGAAATCATCAGTTGCTGAGACTATCATAGTTTCAGCCCTGTAGAGACAGGCCTGAAGTTGAGCCACATTATATCGTGACAGCAAAGCTGAAGCATTGGGGAAAGCCTCAAATTGCTGCAGCCGCTGGAAAGCTATCACATCCGAGTAGAGACTTTGTTCGATTTGGTCCCATGGTAAGCCAAGCTTATCTGCAAGCTGTGCTTTTATCCTTTTTTCATCATGTTCGAAAAGCCGATCGGCTTGCTTAACAAGCGGATGGAAACGCCCAGCCTCGGCGAAAATCTGCAGCCGTAATTTTGCAGCTTTGCCTTTAGTGTCAGACTGAAAAGTGCTTTTGTCATCCAGTAGTTTGCAAAATGCTTGAATTCGGCGAACGGGACAATCCGGCTCATCTGCAAAAAGTGATTCAATTTGATGATGTAGCCGGCGACGCTGTTGGCCGATACCGTTGCGGTAAAGGTAAAGCATCTTCTCGGCATATTCCATATAATGCCGATGTGTACTTTGTGTCAGGCGATCGGGAATGGCCCTGCCTGCCTTAAACTCCACTATTGCATGTTCGCTGGTAAGCATTGCCTTGGCCCTATTGGGGTAATCCAAACCCCTGGCGTACTACCCTGCGAACTCTGCGGGCAATTTCCAAAGCTTCAGCGGCATCCTGGGCTTCCGCACAATATCCAGGGTAGCGCACTTCAACTGCCAAACCAGCCAACGAATCCATATCTTCTCGCAACTCCTCCCAGGAAGGTTCATGCGGAACAAGCATATCAAGGATAATTCCAAGGTCATGTGTTTTTTCAAAGTCAATTCCCGCATTCACCAGTTTTGCCTTGAGATATTTTTCTACGCACTGCTAGGCATGAAAACACACTGCATCATAGTTCGGCACATCAGCCACTTGTAATTCGCGCTGCGCTGTGTTAAAATCCCCTTCAGCTTTTGCAACCCATTCATCCACCAGCGGATTCATAAAGCACCTTGCCTTTCTCAGCGATTTCCTTCAGGAAGCAATCGCCCAGAGTCAGTCGCTGGCGTATTTGTTCTGGGCTGCGTACAAGTAAATCGAGCGGAAACTTTGGCCGAACACACCCTCGAATTTTACCAGCCAGACGCCATCCTTTGCCTTTATGAGGCATAACCACCAGCAAATCCACATCGCTGTCTTTTGTAGCTGCGCCGTACGCGTATGAGCCAAACAGCACAACCTGCTCCGGGTGAAATTCACGCACGATCTGTCGGCTCAATGCTTCAATCTGCTTCATACTAACCATCATTAAACACATCCTCATCAACAGCTACGGCTTTATTTGTCGTATTCTAAATGATCCGGAGTCTAATGTAAAGGTTGCTACAAATCTCTACGATGGATTGTTCGCTCGTAAGCATCGCTTCTTCGCCTCTTTCGAGAACGATGAACTTCCTTGGTATTCTCACAGACTACTTCGTATAGAGTGGCTCTGATATTGCCGGACCTTCTTAAAACCCGGCCAAGTCGCTGTTTGGCCTGACGTGTTGAACCTTGGCCACCAATGACCACCGCTACTTTTGCTTCAGGTACATCAACTCCCTCATCCAGAACACGATTGGCAACAAGGACCTCGAACTTACTTTTGGCAAAGCCATCCAGCACGGCAAGACGTTCACGTTTGCGAGTATGAGACAGAATCGTCGGCACAAGGAACCGTCGAGACACTTCAATTGCCATTATATTCGAGCCTGCAAAAACAAGAATTTGTTGACCTTTGTGTAACCTGAAAACATCTTCCAGCACTCGCAGCTTTTCAGCGGCACGGTTTTCGATAGACTGCTTAAGATAATAAGCTTTTTGGGCATTACGGGCCTGAGGCTCCTTGCCGGATTCCTTACACAAATCCTGCCAGCTATAGCCGGATTGTTCCTTGCGGCGTGAGGTTATAAAGTGCCGAATTACCCGGCTGCACTGGTCATAAGTCGTCTGTTCGTTATCGTTTAATGCCACAGGAATACGCACGACATCAAAATTGGCTAACGTTGAACCTTCGGCCTGCTTAAATGGCATATCATAAACAACCGGACCAATGAGCCAATCCAAATCCTTATGCAGACCGTCTGAGCGCTGCGGTGTAGCTGTCAATCCGAGTCGCATAGCAGCAGTACTCAGAATAGCAGCCTCACGACGGCATTTGCCTGGTAGATGGTGCTCTTCATCGAATATCAACAGCCCGAAACCTGCACCCATCTTAGCCATGTGAATATATGCACTGTCATACGTTGTTACCGTAATTGGCCTTATATTGGCCAAGCCATCACCGACAATGCCACCATCATAATCAAAGGCCCGCAAAATCCGCCGATGCCACTGGTACATCAAATCCCGAACCGGCGCTACTACCAGCGTTGCTGTTTTCGTTCGAGCCATTGCAGCAAGAGCCACTTCTGTCTTGCCGGTTCCAGTTGGCATAATTATCTGTCCGCGACAATCCGCTTGACTCCATGCTGCAAGTGCTTCTGTCTGCTCCGGCCTTAGTTTCGGCAGTTCTACCTTGGGCCAGGAAACACAAGCAGGTTTCATAACGTTATCAAAAAAGTATGTTCCGAATGGCTCAACTAAGGCTTTGCGAATCGCAGCATAGTAGATTGCATCACAGCGCCAGGTACTAACACGAGTATCCCATCTCCAAACACACGAACCGCTGGTTTCAGACAACTGGTTACGGGCTGGGCCTGTAAGTAAAAGTGTTCCCCTATCAAATGACAGGGATATTTGTTGATGTGATTCCGGTCCATTCATTGGGCTGTATCATAACATGAAACAGCCCTTTTTGCTATATTATGAATGTCTGATTTCTGCTGGCCAGACTTGCTTTAATACATGCGGATTATTTGAATGTGACTCGTATTCACGCCTGATATCCTCTAATTCAATCTGGTACAATTTTCAAGGAGTAGCTTGATGCTTTAGTGGGATTGTGGTATGTTTACATTGTATTTGGAAGCGATCCTCCTTCGCACAGTTTTTTTGGAAGAAATTGCCTGTTTTAGCAGAAAAAGGGCCCGTTTGAAATTGGGTTTGTTTTGGGTTTGTTTTTTCGGACTGCGAAATCATCATATTTTATGTAATCCTTTGTTATAAGTGAGTTTATATTCATTTTGGCTTTTTGGAAATTGGCTTTGATTGGGTTTGAATTGGGTTTGTTTTTTCGGACTCTCCGCTGCCATTTATTTTCATAATCCGTTGTATTATATGGATTTACATTCATTTGCAATCCGCCTACGGCGGACAAGATTGGGTTTGTTTTGCATAAAAAGAGCTGATTTGTAGAGAGTTCTCGACAGATGTAGAGGTGCCGAGGACAGAAGACAGACGACAGATGATAGTTGCTACTCTCTGAGACATAAATCCGAAATCCTAAGCCCTATCCGCCTACGTCAAGACTACGGCGGACAAGAATCCTAAATTCACCCGCCTGAGGCGGGCAAGAATCCAAATTACACAAATTTAAGGCTCTTCCGAATAATGGGTAGGTGTATTGGGCGATTCGGACGATCGAGAAAAATCGTTCGGGGCCCCAGAGGCACAAATTTCCCCCCGCCTGCCCCAAATTTGAGCCTCTGCCCAAACGATTTTTCTCTCCAAACAGCTCCAAGGCCCTGATCTGTTTGGTCCACTTACGCATTAACCGGATGAACCAAATTTAAATGTTCAAAACGGTTCCCTGCCTAAGGCATGCAGGGATTCGGGCCTGCTGGCTCTAAGAACATATCCGGATAGACTCTTAGTATTTGGCTGCTTTTTGCCGGAGGCGAAAAAGTAGCCCCCGGCAGAAAAGCAAGTAAGCACACACCGGGGGTAAACTCAGGGAGTAAAAAAACACTCCCTCTATAATTAGAGCTACCTGCGCTTTTGATGTGAAAAAAGTACTCAGTTCATGACTCGGGATTATCATAAATCGATGTCAGAAAGGCAGTTAAAAATTTTTCAAAAAATTTGATTTTTGCTCGAAGGTACCCGCGCTTTTGATTGATTTTTCACTAATATTTTGCCTATTTTAACGCAAAAACCACGGATTACACGGATTAGCACGGATTCTTGAGTGGATGAGAGATTAGAGATTGGATTCTGCGGCTTACCGGGCAGAGAACACAACTTAGCTGCAAATGGTTTATTGAATTGCCCAAAATTAAGTGATAATCCAAGGATTATAACGGTTGAGTACACCGTTTCCTAAGTCAAATCACTGTATAAAGTGAAAAGAAAATACCTATTTATTTGTCATTTCTTTCTTGACAGGTCAGAATTTTTTTGTATTTTAGGAGATCACAATAGCGGCTGGGCTGAATTACTGCGGAGCTTTGGGACGCAGCCATCGGTTGGAATTAAATATGGTGCCCCCGGAATTACCCATATAAACATTGTTATAATGCAAAGTAATGTTATAATCGACAAGGGATAATGCGCTACGAGGCCGAAATAATAAAATCCCTCAGAGAAAAATGCGAGTCTCCTGAATACATGGAGACGTTTATTAAGAATTATATCTTCTCAACGTACAAAAAACCAAGATATTTCTCAAAGCACAGGGGCTTCGATGCAAGGACTGGAAAATATACTAATGAGCCATTCGACGTGATTATTGAGGATAACGAAGAAAGACAGACCTATTATGTTTCAATAACTTCCACTTCCACGAAAAATCTCAGAACATACCTTCTTAGTGAAATCGAAAAATTTTCAAAACTTGAGAACAACAGAAAGAGACTATTCTTCTTTACTAAATATTTAAGTACGGAAGCAGAGGCGAAGGAGATTTTAGAGAGATTTGCGGATAAGCTAACCTTATTCTATTTAGATGACATCGCTAATGATTGTTTAAATAATCTCGAATACAAGCATTTGATATATGATTTGCTTCCTATCATTGCAAAGATTGACAATCTACAAGATGCCGATGAAAAATTCAATGCTGTTATAAAAGGCAATTTCCTATATAATTTTAATTCTGAACAGACAGACTATTTGGAGCTACTTTCATCCGATTTCAAGAACCTATTTTTCAGCTTTTTCAACAGAAATGAACAAATTTGTATTTTAGGAAAACGAGGAATAGGTAAGACATTCAACAGTTTGTTGATTAGTAAGAAACTTAAAGAAGAGGGATATAAAGCCTTCCACGTTTCTCTGAGAGAAATAAGTAATGACAATATCAAAGAAATCCTTAAATCACAAATCATTAATAACAAATTTGTATTTATTTTAGATGATTGCCAAGATAATGTTGAGAAAGCAAATTCAATTTTTCTTATAGTTAATCGAATCAAAAATGCTATCGCTCGTCCTAAGCTCGTCTTTTTGTTTCGAACTGAGCGCTCGAATAGATACATTACAGATGAAATAAAAGAACTATTTTCTGATGCAGTACCCTTTTTAGTATTTAAAGAAAAATATATCAATTTCGAACATTTATTACGTCTGTTCTTTTCAAAAATTAACAAATCCGAAATGAGTGATACTTTTCTTTCAGAACTAAGGGAAAACGATATTTCTAATTCTCTTTTTCGGTATAGGAATATGGAGTTATGGAATATCTTCTTTAAATCTGTAGAGTTTAGTGGTGAATTCAGTTTGAAAGAAGATGATTTTTTTGAATCGACATTTAACTATTTTTCCAAAACTGAGCCATATTTAATTACATCTCAAGACATCTTAATCAAATTACTGCCATTTGCTAAAAATGAAATTTGTATTTTAACAGATTATCTAGACGATATTATCCAAAAAGATCCTACCCTGCAAAGTCAGTTTGATAATCTGGTTAAGGAAAATGTATTCTCTTACCAAGCATTAACGTGGGCGAATAAATCAGCTCAATTTGTAATCACCACAATGCACTCCACAAAAGCAGAAGTGATTGAGCTTCTTTTGAATAAATATTCTGGTTTAACAGAACCAGAAGAAGTTAGAGTTTTAGAATATCTTACAAAATACCCATATCACCTCTATTACATTATTACGCCCATTCATTTTACTAGCCCTGAAATACTAAAGAAATTATTAGCAAATGATTCATTCGTATATCAAGTCAAAAAATATTTTCTCTTAAACTATCTAGGGAAAAGACTAGATAGAGTCCTAAAAACATTCTCAAGTTATAAAGGTCATTCAATAGAAAGGTTAATTGATGATGAAGTATTGGACTCGTTTGCTGACAAAGTCCATAATAAAGAGTTCAATTATTTCCTAGTCAACAAATTCTATCTCTTCCACTCTCTTTATACATTCAGTCCACAAAAGGCTTACGAACTTTTTAAGAAGATTGATATAAGGATTCTTGCAGATGATTTTAATAACGATCCCAAAGGAAGATACTCTTTTGTAAAGTTTATGGAAGTATTTAAGAACATTTACTATTACGCTGATGAAGACGAAAAGAATGAAATCCAAAATACTATCAAAGAACTTTTGAACATATGCTCACCCAAATTAATAGAAAAGCTTGATAAGGATGATTATTTCACACAATTTCATTGGTTTCTTAAAAGGCTAGACGGAATGAAATTGGCAGCATATTTTTTAGAACACAATATTTCTCCTTTCAAAATATTAGAATGGATTAAGAACAAAGATGTGAGGATAAATGAACTTAGATTCGTTTTTAAAAACGCACGGTTTATTACTTTGAATGGGGGAGAAAATCAAGAAAGCTTGTATGAGTTCTTTAGAAAAAATTTGGAGCATCAGGATATAATAAGAATTTTTGAGAATCCTAGGTCAAGATTATATGATATGGCCATTACTTCAAAGTTCGGTCATGAGATTTTAGCAGAGTACTTCTACAAATATTCTTTTGATTCCAGCTTTACAGAAAAGGTTTCAGTTGAAAACAACTTATATAGAATTAACGAAAGCATAGAATTAATAGAAACTAATAGCAGTCTTCCAAAGAATCAAATAAGTTCTATCGTCCGACGAATTGTTGAAACTGTCAAGATTAATGAAAAACTCATTAGTAATACCATCAAGGACGGAAGAAAACTCAAAAAATCAATAAATATTGAAACGGAAAAACAAAGGTTCCTTAAATATAAAATGGAATACAGTTAACACAGGGAATTAAAGGGTTACGCCTGCCCCATAGGTGGTACATTTTTCGATGAGTTGTGCTTGATAATGATAGGTTTTGATAGAGGACAGCGGCTGGGCTGAATTACTGCGGAGCTTTGGGACGCAGACATCGGCTGGAATTAAGTATGGTGTCCCCGGAATTAGTAAGTCGTTTCCAAGGGATTACTTATGGACTTTGGGCAAAGGTGTGTTATACTGAGGCTCGGAGAGGTAAGGAGTTTTACATTTTTGCTTTTCGCTTTCTTTTCCTTAGGCCCAATTTGACTATTCTCAATCTTGTCGCCAGTACTGTTCTTCCAATCCGGTCGGCTATTTGTTGTGCCGTTCTACTTGGATATAATTTCCTTAGCAGGTTAAGCTCTTTCTTTGACCAGATACGCTTTGGTTTGCTAATTCCCAATTTGTGTGCTCTGCCCGTTACCGCCGGGACAGTCCGTCCAAGCTGGTTCGCTATATCTCGCAGGCTATTATGTGGGTATAGTTTCTTAAGGAGAGTGTCCTCTTGTCTTGACCAAACGGTAGCTGTTCCCACTTTTTTGAGGCCGTTGAGATATGCTATTGCTTTCACCGACTGCAAAGGCTGCCCAAGTTTATCAGCTATGCTTTGCGTGTCCTCAGTCGGGTAAAGTTTCTTGAGTAGCTTGATTTCATTGGCTGACCACCGATGACATTCCCTTGTTTTAATCCCCATGTTGTATGCTTTTTGTCTTACCGTTGCCAGAGACCTTCCAGTTTGCTCAGCTATTTCCCTTGCTCTTCCACGTGGGAAAAGTTTCTTTAGCAGCTTAACCTCATCTTCTGACCATGCTACCCAACTGTTTTTCTTGCTCTTTACCATTGTTCCTTAATTCCTCACAGCCAACCGTCTCTCGATACATTGCTTGCACTTTCACCACAGTATTCTAACAATCACCTGTCTTAATTCAACTGATAGTTTCAGCCAAACAGCTACTATTGAGGAGTGTGATTATCGCCTGTAAATGCGGGTAAGAAAATATTTCAAAAAATCATTGATATGAGTATACCCTTCGCCATAGCTTCTCGCTCAAACACTTAGGGTCGCTGGGGTGTGCCGTCTGACCTGTAGTTGCATGGTTTGCCCCTGCAGAAAAAAATATCCTCACCCCAGCAACCCCTCCACCAACACCGCCTTAGCGAACTGTAATAATCGCTGAGTGCTAACGGCTCAAGGACTACAACAGAATTGTTCAAGGAGTTTGCCCCAAAATAAAAAGAAAAATAAGACAAGATTGCTTGATAAAGCCCAATAATTTGGTATAATGATAAATACATGAAGATTAGAAATCATTAGGCCCCAGACGAAGACAACTAACCTTTAGAAGAGCTTTTCTGCTTGGTGATTTACCTAATAGGAGTAACGATGGCAAAAAAACTAAAGACTTCGGCTGATGGCAGGACATGCATGTTTCCGCACTGCAAGCATATCTTAAGTATCTATAACCATGAGGCTTACTGTCATGTACATCGCGGGCAGATGGCTAAGAAGCGAACGCTTATTAAGATTCCATATCACCATCCTGCATAAATCGATACTATGGAGTACCTTTTCGTTGTCAGAGAGGGATTTTTCTTTTTTCATTTAGCCGCTACTCTGCTCTTGCTTGAACAGGCGAATTTCTTTACAAACCGGCCAGTCCATCGAAGCAAGGATTAGAGGTATAACTACTTTTGAGAACGGCAGGAGCATAAGTAAGCCGAAAGCCCAACTGTAGCCCGCCTTTGAAAATATCCTACAAAAGCTGAATACCTTTAAGGCAGTGAATGCCAGTACAATGAATACTATGAAGAGGATGAGAATTAATTCCGCCAAACCCGCCATGCGGACTCGGCTTACAGCAAGAACATATTCCATGTTTTCTCCTTCCAATTTGTTCCATGAATCGAGTTAAAGTTGGATGATTTTTCGCATCCACTTCATTCGCTTCGCTCATTCGGTTTGCTTCGAGACAGGATGACGAAAAAGCATAGCATAACTGATATTGCCAGGACGAAGCTCCATCCCGGCGCAAGGCCAAGAGCGCTGGGAAGGTAAGCGAAGAGCAAAGCGAGTCCGGCGACAAACAGACTATAGGGCAATTGCGTGCGAACGTGCTCTATGAGGTCGCAAGAGCTGGCAATGGAGCTCATAATTGTCGTGTCGGAGATGGGCGAGCAGTGGTCGCCGAAGATTGCGCCATCCAGGACAGCGCCAAGGCTTATCATTGTGGTCAGGCCATAGGTGTTCCCGTCGAGTGCGAAGGCGACTGGAATGGCAGTGGGGATGAGGATGGCCATCGTTCCGTAGCTTGTGCCTGTGGCAAATGAGGTCACGGAGGCAACGAGGAAAACTGCCGGCGGAAACCAATGAGGTGAGACTCTGCCGACCAGAATTGCCGTCAGGAACTCTCCCGTTTTTAGGCTGTCACAGCAATTCTTGAGCGACCAGGCGAGAATAAGTATGACGAATGGTATCATAGCCCGCTTGACGCCCCGCTTGAAGCAATTGCTTATGACGGGGATACTCAGCGACCCGAAGAGCTGCGAGCATAGCAAGGCCAATGCCAGGCCGAAGAGCGCTGCGAAGTCGAGAATAAGGTGGGTGTTCTCGGCGGCACTAATAACGTCGCGCCAGTAAATCCAGTTGAGGAGCGAACCGCCTTGTCTGAGCATAGCAGGGCCGCCGCCATCGACCCAAAGTCCGGTGATATGAAACAATATAAGTCCGCCCAACGGGATAAGGGCCTTGATTGCCCGGGCGGATTGTTGCGCGACGGCTGGTGGGCTTGAATCAGGAGCGTTTTGGGACGGGCCGGCTTGGCTGTTTTCGCCGGGCGCATTTGTCCTGGCCGAGTCTTCCGCGGTTTTCATCGGACCGAAGTCCCGGCCCAGAATGATATGCACGAAAACAAAAGCGAGCATCAACAGACAGTAGAAACGAAAACTCAGGGCGTCAAAGAACATTGAATATCCGCTCTTGTCAATACCCAGCTCCTGCCCGATTTCGGTAAGGAGGCCTACTTCATAGGCAATCCAGGTACTGATAACGGCAAGACCCGCCACAGGTGCGCTTGTGGCATCGACAATAAAAGCAAGCTTTTCGCGACTGACGCGAAACCGGTCGGTGATTGGCTGCATCATCGAGCCTACGATTATCGCATTAGTATAGTCGTCGATGAAGCATAGTATTCCCATCAGAGCGGTAGCCGTTTGAGCAGATTTTCTGCCTTTTACCCACTTCAAGAGCCACACAATGACCCCATTAAAACCTCCCGAGGCAATAACTATCTCTACCATCACGAAAATGGGAGGGAGGAACGCAAGGATCTGCAAATTCGTTCTGCTTGTAACGGTATCTGCTACATATATGCCTACTGATTTGAATCCCTCCAACCAGACGGCGGTACTCAAGGGGCTTTGCGGAACCTGAGTTAACACACCACCTGCCACAATGGCAATTCCCAAACTCAGGAGGACATGGCGTGTCAAAAAAGCCAGCAAAATTGCCAGTACAGGAGGGATAACGCTATACCACACGCCTGTTTGTGAATTTTGCTTGCCAACCGGCGCAAAGTAAGCGGTCAGAGCGCATATACACCCAAAGATAATAACCGCTGCCGCACTTTTTGTGAACGCTTTTGATTTCAACTGACTGCTATTCTTAATATTGGCGTTGAAGATAATACACTTGCCTTATCTCCTATAGATATTGCTTCAAAAAACATTTGGAAGGATTCGACCCCTTCCAACATATCGAGTACATCATTACGGAATACAGATATGACTCACAGAAATCAAGAAAAAACCCTCTGAATCAGGGATTCCGCAAGGAGGCAGTTGTTTGAGCATTTTGAGGTGGCTAAAAAGCTGCTTTGATGGGTAGTTATGGACAATAAGGTTTTCATTGCGAAGACAAAGTACTTGTCCAAGAGTTCACCCTCTGTTATGATTTGGGTTTGATTGATTGAAATTCGGTTTACAAGGAAGCACTTTATGTCCGAGCCACTTGTAGATTCAGAACCTGCACGTCGTCCTCCGTTGTGGCGGTCGATTGGACCGGCTCTCATTACCGCATGCGTAGTGTTCGGGCCTGGAAGCCTGTTAATCAGCTCAAACATCGGCGCAAAGTACGGATTTGAGCTGCTTTGGCTGCTTATTATGACCGGAATCCTTATGGGCACCTATATGACCACCGCCGCACGCATCGGCGTCGTGGGAGGTGCCACGCCCTGCACACTGGTAGCCCGGCGTTTAGGCCGACCGGCCGCTGCCATCGTCGGCATCAATCTCTGCCTTATTTGCACCGCCTTTCAGTTCTCCAACAATCTCGCCGTCATCGCTGCCGCTGACACCCTCGGCGTGGCCCGCATCTTCGGAGATCTGGAGCAAATGACTCCGCACACCAGAAACCTCATTAACACCGGCGTGCTGTTGGCATTCAATGCTGCAATCATTGCGCTAGTCTTCACGTTGAGACAGGTGTATCGGGCACTTGAACGCGTTATGAAATTTATGGTGGCCCTTATCCTGATATGCTTTCTGGTGAATCTTTTCATCGTCCGCCCCAATCTGCTCGATATTTTCAAAGGCCTGCTCCCGGGCCTGCCCGAGGGAATTTCTCTTGGCTTCCCCAGCCGCAGCGAAACCGGTATAACCGATCCGATGATTCTTGTGGCCTCACTGCTGGGCACAACGTTTTCTGTTGCCGGCGCACTTTACCAGGGCAACCTCGTCCGGGAGAAAGGCTGGACTATCAAAGAATACAGCCGGAGCATAGGTGACTCGGTCGCCGGGGTCGCCGTACTCACGGGCATCAGCGCTATTATTATGATGACGGGCGCGGCCGTCCTTCATGAGATTGGCAAGCCCGCTAACGACATCAGTGTCCTGGCGACTCAACTGCAGCCTATGCTCGGCAGCAGGTTCGCCCACGGCATATTCTGCGTGGGACTCCTCGCCGTGGCGATGAACCCCTTTGTCATCAACGCGATGATTGGCGGCAGCATCCTGGCCGATGGTCTCGGAAAGCCTGCAAAATTAAGCGACCCCTGGTCCCGACGATTCACGGTAGTCGTCCTGCTGATTGGAATGGTTGTAGCTATGATTATAGTGCACACACCCATCAAGAAGGTGGACGCCATCATTTTCGGCCAGGCCCTTACGGTCATAGGCAATCCGCTCATGGCCGCTACAATACTCTGGCTGGCGAACCGAAAAGACATTATGGGCAGCCGCCGCAATACCATCGTCCTCAACATCCTCGGCGGTCTTGGTCTGCTCGTCGTCGTGCTTATGGCCATAAGGGTCTTGATTCGGCTGGTGCTCACCCTGACTTAATCGCCTCCGTTAAGAGGTGCAAGTCAGAAACCTAAACGCCGGCCCAGGAGAAAACAGACGTATGACAGACATATCCGCATTGGACGAATCGGGCCTGGAAAATTGCCTTAGCGAGCCTTCGGAGGCGACAAAGGACATACTCGCCGATTTAAGCGGTGACATCGTCGTCCTGGGCGCAGGCGGCAAGATGGGACCAACATTGGCGATGATGCTCAGGAAGGCATCAAGCGGCAAAAATATTTATGCCGTCTCTCGATTCAGCAACAAGGCCGTCCGAACCAGAATCGAGCGGGCGGGAATTAAAATCATCCAGGCTGACTTGCTGGATGAGTCACTTTATTCGAAGTTGCCCGACGTAGAAAATGTATTCTATTTGGTTGGTATGAAGTTCGGTTCTACCGGTAATCAGCCGTTGACATGGGCGCTGAACAGCTTTCTGCCGGGTCTTGTAGCGCAGCATTATAAGGACTCGCGCATTGTGGTTTTCTCCACCGGCAATGTTTATCCTTTGGTTGACATCAATAGTGGCGGAGCATCCGAAGAAACTGCTCCCGACCCGGTAGGCGAATATGCCCAGTCGTGCCTCGGCAGAGAACGAATATTTGAATATTTCTCGCAGCTTCACAATACACCGATGACACTGGTCAGGCTCAATTACGCCAACGAACCTCGATATGGCATTATTGTTGACCTTACCCGCAGGATTATAAATGGTGAACCTGTTGACCTGACTACGGGAGCGGTTAATCTGATTTGGCAGAGAGATGCCAATGATTATATCATCCGTTCTATTAGTCTTGCAAAATCACCACCGACTATTCTTAATGTTACAGGGCCGGATACCGTGTTGGTTCGTCAACTTGCTGAGAAAATCGGCAAAGAGCTGAATACCAAACCGAGATTTGTATCTCAGAAGGCGCGAACAGCTCTGCTTTCAAACGCGTCTTTCTGTTTCAGCATGTTTGGCTATCCGCAGACGACGCTTGAGGAGATGGTGTCTCTGATTGTCAAATGGGTAAAATCAGGTAAGAAGGTTTTAAACAAGCCGACCAAGTACAATATTCGTAATGGTAAATTTTAAGGCCATCTTTTATGTTGGATTTGAACATAATTGATACGCTGCGTTCGGGTTGTGTGATTCCTGCTCATCCGCTGGCTCTAAAGAACGATAGAAAGCTCGACGAGCGGCGTCAAAAAGCGTTGACCCGCTATTATTTAGCTTCCGGCGCAGGTGGTTTGGCGGTAGGTGTCCACACTACCCAGTTTGCTATCCATAATTCGGAAATAGGTTTATACCACCCGGTGCTGGAATTAGCCATCGAGACAGCTCGTAAATTTGCCGTGTCCACAGATCTCGGTGAACCGATAATGATTGCAGGCATAGTAGGTGACACTAACCACGCTCTCAAAGAAGCCCGATTAGCCCAAGACCTCGGCTATCATCTTGGACTGCTTAGCCTCACGGCTCTAAGAGGCAAATCGATTGACGCGCTTGTGGACCATGCCAGAGAAGTAGCCCAAATAATACCGGTTATGGGATTTTATCTACAGGAAGTCATAAGCAAGATGGTGCTGCCTATCGAGTTTTGGCGAAAGTTCGTTGAGATACCAGACGTCCTCGCTATCAAAATTTCACCATTCAACAGATACCAAACGCTTGATGTTCTCGAAGCAATTGCCCATTCCGGCAGAGCAAGCGAGGTCGCATTATATACCGGCAACGATGACAACATAATTTCCGATTTACTAACGCGGTATGAGTTTAACATCAACGGTCGTCTGGTTTCACTTCACATTGTTGGCGGATTGCTGGGCCAGTGGGCTTGCTGGACCAGAAGGGCGGTTGAATACCTCACTCGTATTAAGACCATTCGCGGGTCCGACATTCCGATCCCGCAGCAAATGTTGACATTGGCTAATCAATTGACATTGGCTAATAAGGCAATTTTCGATGCTGACAACCATTTCGCCGGGTGCATCCCGGGTATATCTTACGTCTTGAAACAACAGGGCCTTTTGAAAGAGCTAAGCACACTTAATCCTGACGAGCAACTCTCACCCGGACAAGCCGAGAAGATTGATAGAATAAGGAGCAATTATCCGCATCTTACTGATGACGATTTTGTCAAAGACAATCTTCATAAGTGGTTGTTATCCTGAATGTATCCAGCATACTGAAAAATATTTGCTGGTAATTTATAGGTAAATAGATTACACTATTTTTTGTTTTTGGAGAGAACTTTTATGCTTCTTCTTAAATCTTTTGTGAGGGTATCATGACTCAGCAAGCTAACGATAATTGTAAAGCGGAAATTGGAAATTCTAAGTTGCACGGTCCAACTATGACTGGACAAGCTGTTCGTGCTACATTAGTGTTGTTGGTTATGTCTCTTCAATGCTTAGCTGCGGACTGGTCGGTAATCGGCACAAGTCGCGGCGACGAAATGCTTGCCGAATACTTCCGTGCCCAGACGGCAAAGCTCAGCAAACAATGCCTGGCAGACATCAAAACCATCGAGGACTGGGAAACAAAGCGATTGGTTTATCGAAAGCAATTATTCGAGATGCTCGGGCTTGAGCCGCTTGGCGAAAAGACCGACCTCAAACCCGTTATCACCGGTAAGGTCGAGCATGACGAGTTTACCGTCGAGAAGATTCACTATCAATCCAGACCCGGCCTTTACGTAACGGGCAACCTGTATATTCCTAAGGGTCTCGAAGAACCCGCACCGGCTATCCTCTATGTTTGTGGTCACGGGGCCGTCAAGAAAAATAATATCAGCTATGGAAATAAAGTCCGCTATCAGCACCATGCAGCCTGGTTCGCACGGCACGGCTATGTCTGCTTCACTATTGATACCCTCCAATTGGGAGAGATCGAAGGAATTCATCACGGCACGTACCGGTACAAAATGTGGTGGTGGAATAGTCGCGGCTATACGCCCGCAGGTGTTGAGGCCTGGAACTGCATCCGCGCTCTGGATTATCTCCAAACGCGCAAGGAGGTGGACATAAGCCGCGTCGGCGTAACCGGGCGCTCCGGCGGCGGTGCATACAGTTGGTGGATAGCCGCACTCGATGACCGTATCAAAGCTGCTGTGCCTGTTGCAGGCGTTACCGATCTTCAGAACCATGTTTTGGACGGCTGTGTCGAAGGCCACTGCGACTGTATGTATCTGCTCAATACCTATCGCTGGGACTATCCGCTCGTAGCGGCACTGATGGCGCCGCGACCGCTTCTAATCTCTAACAGCGACAAGGATACAATCTTCCCGCTGGATGGCGTTGCTCGCCTGCACCAAAAGGTGCGGAAAATCTATAGCCTGTACAACGCCGAGAAAAACCTCGGCCTGCATATCACCGAAGGCCCCCACAAGGACACGCAGGAGCTGCGCATACACGCTTTTGTGTGGTTTAATCGCTTCCTCAAAGGCGAGAACCCATTGATTGACAAGCCGGCCGTGCCTTTCTTTGAGCCGGAGCAGCTAAAGGTTTTCGACGAGCTGCCCACCGACCAGATAAACACACGGATACACGAATCATTCGTGCCAAAAGCCCCGCAACTTTCCGTGCCACAATCAGCCGTCAGATGGGCAAAGCAGCGTAAAGCCTGGATGAAAGCGCTTCGGAAAAAGTCGTTCCTCGGCTGGCCGAAACGGGCACAGGCCGGTCCGCTGGATATCGAGTGCTTATTTTCTGTCAAGCGCGGCGCTATTCACTTCAGTGCGTTCGATTTCACAAGCCAGCCTAATGTTCGCCTGCGCTTATACCTGGCGCACCGCGCCGGACCCGATAAGCCCAGGATGGTTACACTGAACGTACTGGATGAACAGGGGTGGGCCAAGTGGCTGGCCGCTATGCGCGTGGGTTTTGCCGACGAACTTAGCGACCAGACGCTGCCTGAGCCGGATAAAAACGCTTTTCAACGCAGTCAGGAAATGCTCAAGAATAATAAGGACATGCTGGCGTACCTGGCGCCGCGTGGCATTGGGCCGACTGCCTGGAACACAGATGAACGTAAGCGAACACAAATTCGCCGGCGGTTTATGCTGCTCGGCCAGACGATTGACGGCATGCGGGTTTGGGATGTACGGCGAGCGATTCAGACGCTGCGTACCCTCGATTTGGCCGGAGAGGTACCGATGACCCTACAGAGTAATGGCCAGATGGCAGGCATCGTGCTGTATGCCTCACTGTTCGAGCCTGGCATTGTCAGACTCGACCTGTGGCATCTGCCCGACTCACACCGTGATGGCCCGACCTTCCTCAACGTGCTGCGCTATCTGGATATACAGCAGGCTGTAGCGATGGCGGCCGAGCGAAGTCAAATACGGCTCTATCAGGAGGACAACTCCGGATGGCGATTCCCACAGGCCGTCGCTGAGAAATTGGACTGGCCCGATGATAGATTCCAGATGCACATTGTTTCTATCGACAACCCTAATCCTTAGATTTTTCTGTTGTTCCCGCGAGATTTATCGGAACCAGGAAAGTGCCTAAAGTGAACTAAAGTGCCTAAAGTGAACTAAAGTGCCTAAAGTGAACTAAAGTGCCTAAAGTGAACTAAAGTTAGAAAAACAAATAACTTTAGGCATTTCAAACTTTAGTTCACTCAGAGATGCTCAATCTTTAATTTTTTGCTTAACTTGGCCAAAATTTATTCCGATACACTCTCCAGATATACAGGAAAATGTATTAGGTCAGAAGCAAAGAGTAAGAAATGGGAATTAAAAATCTATCAAAAGATGTTCTTCTCGTTGTACTGCCTTCTAAGAGTCCCAAAATAACTCACGAGCTTAAAGCTGTCAACGAAACTGTCAGCAGGAATAAAGGTGATCGCGACGTCATAATCGACTTTTCCAGGGTCGAGATAATAAATTCTGCGAACATCAGTAATCTGTTAATATTGCACAATTTGTTGCAGAACTCTGGACATCGGCTTATTCTCTGCAATGTTGCCACCGTGACTAAATGCATTTTTGTAGTGGCCGGCCTTAATGAAATTTTCGAATTTGCTGATGACAAACCTAAGGCCTTGGCGACTGTTCAGCACACCGATTAGCTGACAAACCACTCTTCATTTCTCCTGCTGTTGGTTGCTTACCGAAGCGTTTTTCCCGATATTCTCCAATTAAAAAAAGTTACAGAGGTTGAAGACTTGTGTTTAGCCGGTGTGGGTTCAAATATTTTCCTGTATGTATTTGACGGCGTTGTTGAAGATTGTCATTCCGTCGCTGGCTGGCTTTTCTTTTAGGCGGGACCAGTGCGGATGCTGAGTCGGCCTTACGAACCTTTCCGGATGTGGCATAAGTCCTAATATCCTGCCGGTGTTATCCGTCAGGCCGGCTATCGAGTCCATCGAGCCGTTAGGATTGACCGGGTAATCGCTTTCCTTACCGTTCTTGTCAACGTACTTAAACGCAACGTGTCCCTCGGATTTTAATTTCTCCAATGTGGCATCATCTTTAGTCACAACTTTGCCCTCGGCATGTGCAACCGGCAGATAGATTTGTCTGCCCGGCTCGATGAAAATGCACTTATCCGTTTGGGGAGCTAAGTACACCCATCTGTCCTCGAATTTGCCGCTGTCGTTGTAGGTTATGGTAGTTTCTTCCTGATGTTTGGTTGAGTTATCGCCCGGCAGAATGCCCGTCTTGACGAGTACCTGGAAGCCGTTGCAGATTCCCAGCACTAATTTGCCGTCATCAATGAATTTCTGTATCGGCTCGGAAAGATGGTGTATGATTTGGTTTGCCAAGATTTTACCCGCAGCTACATCATCACCGTAGCTAAAGCCACCGGGAAAAACAATTATCTGGAATTCGTCCAGCAGAGTTTTATCCTCGATTATCCTGTTAATGTGCATACGCTGTGCCTTTGCACCCGCCAATTCGAGCGCATGCTCGGTTTCCATATCGCAATTTATCCCCGCCGCCCGCAGAACTATTGCCTTAACTTCTACCATTTCTTACCTACCAATCAAACGGTTTTTGCCAAGCTTGTTTTAATGAATTTATATCCGATTCGATAACCGCTTTGCCGTCTTCTGCTTTTATCATAAGTGTTTTTTCTTCTGTTACCTTTCCAATCTGGCCAAACGGTAAATTTAGCATCAGCTTTGCAAAGGCATCGTATTTTTCTGGCTCAACTTCCACAATATAACGGCAGTTCGACTCACTAAACAGTTGCATATCCACACGCGAGCAGTTTTTATTTTTCGGCAGACCCCGCAGGTCTGCTTCTATCCCGAGTCCGCCGGCAAAGGCCATCTCTGCAAGTGTCACAGCCAAACCACCTTCGGAGCAATCATGGCAACTGACTACAAGGCCTTGAGCTATTGCAGCAGAAATCTTTTTGGCAATATTAGGGGCTGTTTTGAGGTTCAACTTTGGAACGTTAGCCCCAATGTGGCCGTTAATCTTGTAATAGTGCGAGCCGCCTAATTCATTTTTCGTTTCACCGACAATAAAAAGCAGATTAGAGGCCTTCTTAGCGTCCATAGTAACGCACTTATTAATGTCATCGACTATTGCTATTGCACTTATCAAAAGTGTCGATGGGATAGATATATGTGTCCCATCTTCGCACGCAAATTCATTATTCAAGGAATCCTTGCCGGAGATAAATGGTGCCTCGAACGCCATTGCACCGTCGTAGCAGGCCTGTGCCGCCCGTACTAATGGGCCTAACGTTTCCGGCTTCGTGCAGTTACCCCAGCAGAAATTATCCAGCAGCGCAATCCTGTCAACCCGACCGCCTACACATATCAGGTTCCTGATTGCCTCATCGATTCCCGCCAGCGCCATCCAGTACGGGTCGATGTCACCGTAAAGCGGATTCATCCCGCAGCTAATGGCAAGGCCTTTGTCCGAATTAAACTTTGGCTGTATCACCGCTGCATCATTGGGCCCATCATTATTTACGCCCGTCAGCGGTTTGACGACCGAGCCGCCCTGAACCTCATGGTCGTATTGACGGATTACCCATTCCTTGCTGGCGACATTGTAAGATGAAAGGATTTGCAAAAGCTCATCGTTGTAGTTATCTTTTTCAGGTATGCTCGGCTCGGTGAGCTGATGACCTTTCCACACCGCTTTGCGCGAATACTTAGGGACGCCGTCGTGCAGGAACTCCATATCCAGCTCGGCTACTTTTTGTCCGTTGTATCTTAAGATTAACTTTTTATCGTCGGTGAATTTGCCTACTACTGTTGACTCGACGTTTTCATCGTCGAAGATTTTCGTTATCGCTTCTAAATTTTCCTGCTTAACGGCCAGGACCATTCTCTCCTGTGCTTCACTAATCCAGATTTCCGGGCAGGTGAGACCGGCATATTTTAATGGGACTTTTTCCAGATTAACTTCTACACCGAGCTCTTTGCCCATTTCGCCCACAGCACCGCTTAGTCCGCCGGCCCCACAGTCAGCGATTGCCTCGTATAAACCGGCTTTGTTGCCTTCAAGCAGTACGTCTAACGTTTTCTTTTCTGTTATTGGGTTGCCGATTTGTACGGCGTGGGAAAAAATAGTCTCGTGCTCGTGGGTCATTTCGCCGCTCGAAAAAGTTGCTCCGTGTATTCCGTCCCGGCCCGTTCTGCCGCCGACCACCACAACCAGATTTCCTGATTGCGGATTATCGAAGCATTTGCCTTTGTCTATCAAGCCGATATTGCCGCAATAAACCAACGGATTAGCCAAGTATCTGTCGTCGAAGTAAATTGCTCCGTTGACCGTTGGTATTCCCATTCTGTTGCCGTAGTCGCGAACACCTGCCACAACGCCTTTCATAATCCTTCTCGGATGTAGAACTCCTTTCGGAATATCTTCGAGTTTTTTGTCCGGTTCACCAAAGCAAAATATATCTGTATTGGCGATGGGTCTTGCGCCCATGCCGGTCGCCATTGGGTCGCGAATTACACCGCCGATGCCCGTAGCTGACCCGCCGTAAGGGTCAAGTGCCGAGGGATGATTATGCGTTTCGACTTTGAAACAAACGGCGGAATCAGCGTCGAATTCCACCACCCCTGCGTTATCGACAAAAACCGATATGCACCAGTCCTTGTCAAGCTGTTTGGTAGCTTTGAAAACGGTATCTTTTAGCAGGTTGTCAAAATGCACCTGCTTACCGTCGATTGACATATCGATCGAGCTTTTGAGAGTTTTGTGCACGCAATGTTCGCTCCAGGTTTGTGCAATTGCTTCAAGTTCAACGTCGGTGGGTTCTCTGCCGAGTTCTTGAAAGTATTTCTGAATCGTCTGCATCTCGACCAGATTTAAAAACAGGTCTTTTTCTTTGCTCAGAGCTGTCAGCTCATCGTCGTCAAGCTCGCGTATGGGCCAGTGTACTATCTGCAATTCGTATGGTTTGAGATGTGGGCTTGGTGGTTCTGCTTCATTGCCTATAACACAATCTTCAATACAATCGTTTGATAAGATTTTCTTGGCGATTGTATCTGTCTGGCTTTGCGTAATCTCGCCCAATAGAACGTATTTTCGGGCGGTTCGAACATTGTCGGCTTTAAAGCCCATATCGGCAACCGCTGCCATTACAGACTCAGCTACAGGGTCGGTAACGCCGCTTTTAAGATGCACTTCGATTAATGTTGCCTTTGCAAGGCCCGCCGGGGCACTGCTTCTGCCTATATAGTACTCTTCACAGACAGGGTCGGCCAGAAGCTCTTGTGCAACACGCTCGGCAAAATTCTTATCGATATCCGCCTCTATAAGAAAGACTTTCGCCGACTGGACCGCCTGAACCGAACTGATGCCCAGCTCTTTAATGTCTTCCAGCACGCTCTTTCCGTGCACGTCGGAAAAGTCCGACCGATTAAAAACCTCGAAACGCCATTGCCTCACGATATTATTTCCTTCTTTTTAATTTTGTATTTTATCATTGTCGCCCGTTTTGTTTTTGCTTTTTTGAGGAGTTTTTCGATTTCTCTTTTATTTTCGTTTTTGACAGCTTTTTTCAACTTCCCTAATTCAGCGATGAGCTTATCGATGCCTTTGGTGATGTTGGTTGAGTTTGTCAGCAGTACATCCGCCCAGATGTTAGCCGGTCCCGATGCTATTCTCGATGTATCCATAAATCCTTTGCCGGCAAATTTCAACTCCTCGTTATTATTGGCATTTATTAACGCTGCTGCCGTTATATGCGGCAGATGGCTTACGTTTGCAAAGATTCTATCATGCTCTGCCGGCGTCATTGACTTCACAAAGCAACCGAGTTTCGACCAGAAATTTTTCAGGGTTTGCACCGCAGGCCGATTGGTCTTTTTTGTCGTTGTCAAAATGCACATTGCCCCGTCGAACAAGTCATCTCTGGCAAATTCGACACCCCTTTGTTCCGAGCCGGCAATTGGATGTGAACCGACGTAGTGGACACTCTTCGGCAGCTTCTTAGCTGCCCAACGATGGGGCAGAACCTTTGTCGAACCAACATCGGTAACAATACAGCCGTTCGGCAGTGCATCGGCAATTTCGCTGAATATTTTCTCAAATGTAACTATGGGCGTAGCTAAAATGACAAGGTCTGCGCCGGATACACTCGACTTTAGACAATCGACGATTTCTGTTGCCACTGCCAGCCCTCTGGCTTTAGTGCGAGTGGAAGGCCGATGTGTGTAACATATCACTTTTACTCGGGTAAAAGAGCGTAAAACCGCTAATGAAATCGAACCGCCTAAAAGGCCTAATCCTATAACAGTTGTTTGTCTTAAGTCTTTCATAACCAAGACCTTATGAAAATATGTCTCAGAACGTGTTCTGCTAAAAAGTACTGTAAAGCCCCTCAAATGTCAATTTTTTTCTTTGATTTATGATATTAAAATGCTAAAATCCTAGTTTAAAGGAACGCTCGTTGTTTGTGGGCAGTTTTTTTTGTGAACATTCTCGTTGTGTGCTTATGGCAGAGCGGGATACCACAATAGCTAAAATGCCGAATAATAACAATAATCTCAGCAACGGCGGCCATCTCGAATTTGAGGAGAAGGTAGCTGACATTGATAGCCAGATGAATGAGTTGCGCAAGCTCAGTTCTATCAAAGGCATTGACTATTCTGCCGAGGTTCGTCGGCTCCAGCAGCAGCAGGTTACCGAACTGAAGCGAATCTATTCGAATCTGACCGCCTGGCAAACCGTTCAGGTTGCACGTCATCCGAACAGGCCTCTTCTTTCTGACTATCTTAACCTGATGGTAAAGGATTTTCGCGAATTGCACGGCGACAGATGCTTCGGCGACGACCGCGCAATCGTAACGGGCCTTGGCCACATCGGAAGGGAAAGGGTATTGATTGTCGGCCAAAATAAAGGCAAAACCACAAAACAAAAAATTGCCTGTAATTTCGGATGTCCGAATCCTGAGGGATATCGCAAGGCCCTGACCAAGATGAAATTTGCTGAAAAGTTTGGTATTCCTATCGTTACACTAATTGACACCCCTGGTGCCTATCCGGGCATTGGCGCTGAAGAGAGGGGCCAGGCCCAGGCAATAGCGGTCAATCTTATTCAAATGCCGCGCTTAAGGGTGCCGATAATTTGTATTGTCATTGGAGAAGGTGGTTCCGGCGGTGCTCTTGGGATAGGCGTGGGGGACAGACTGGCAATACTTGAATTCGCATATTATTCGGTTATATCACCTGAGGGTTGTGCCGCAATCCTGTGGCGCGACGGCTCACAGGCACCAAAAGCTGCCGAGGCACTTAAACTAACGAGTAAGGATTTGTATAAGCTCGGACTGGTTGACGCAGTGATTTCTGAACCGCTCGGCGGCGCACATCGTAATCTTCACGATACCGTTTATAATGTTGAGAAATATATTGTAAAAACACTGCGGGACCTCAAACGCACAAAGCTTGATAATCTACTTGACAACAGGTACAAAAAATTGCGCTCGATAGGCGTCAGTCCCGCAGAGAAGTTGCGCCGCAAAACGCTGGCAGGCAAAGAAAGAGTGAAGGAAGCACTGGAAGCCATCCGGACCAAACGAAAACGAGTCACCGCCAAGGTCTGATCCCCGCTTCCGCGGGGACAAGTTTACACCTGCGAAAGCAGGTGTCGCAGCTTTGGTTGTAAAATATCTTCACAATTTTGGTCCTCAAATGGACTTCAATATTTATTGGCTTTAGCGTTATGCAAAATTGAGGTTAGGCATATATTATTTAGGAAAATCAGGTTTTTGATTTTCTTAAATAATCAAGTAGCTGCTTGCTGCACAGTAATATATGTTTGAAAAGAAAAAATTAAAAGACAATTTTTCTTTTCAAAGTATGCCTAACCTCGATTTTGCAGAAGACTTTTCACGAGCTTCTGGAAGGAGAACAATTATGGCAAACAAAAAACAAAGTTCAGAAAGAGAAAAATCTTTCCGCACACCAAAGAAGAACAAAAACTTATTAACTCGAAGAAATTTCCTCGCAGCCGCAGCCGGAATCGGCGCGATGGGCGTTGCTGCAAAGGGCGCAAAGAAGACAAAAGAGGATGCATCAAAGATGCCCGTATGGACGGGAGACTTAAAAAGCTCCACAAAGCCGACTCCCCGGATTCCCACGACATCAAAACCTAACGGCCTTAATATGATTGTAATCATTGCAGATACGTTCCGTGCGGACCATCTCGGCTGTTATGGCAGTACCCGCATAAAAACGCCTTATCTTGACAAGCTGGCAAAAGAAGGTGTGTTATTCGCAGACGCCACTGCCGAAGGACTGCCCACCATTCCCTGCCGAAGGGTCTATCACACAGGCAAGAGTGTCCTTCCAGAGGCGAAATGGCAGCCCCTCGCCGATAGTGATATTACTTTTGCCGAAGTTCTGCAAAAGCACGGTGTAACAACTGGTTTTATTGTTGATACCTATCATCATTTCAAGCCCAATTATAATTTTCATCGCGGTTTTGATTCCTGGCACTGGGTCCGCGGACAGGAGACTGACAGATGGAAAAGCGGCCCGAAAGAAAAGTTTGACCCAAAAAAGCATATGCCAGCTCATTTGTGGAACCAGCGCTATGATGCAAATATGCGTCAGTACCTGATGAATACACAGGACAGAAAAAGCCAGGAAGATTACTTCTGTGCCCAGTCCTGCAGTTCGGCTATGGATTGGCTCGAACAAAATGCCAAAGGTAATCCCTTTATGCTCTGGATAGATATGTTTGACCCTCATGAGCCGTGGGATGCACCTGAGCGATTCCAGAAAATGTATCGTGATGAATATCCCTATGAAAGATATTTATTCGGATATGGGGTCAGGAACGCTGATATTCGACCGGATGATTTACCTGTTATCAGAGACCTTTATGCAGCAGAAGTTACGTTCAGTGATTATTGTATCGGCCGACTTTTGAAACGGGTCGAAGAACTGGTCTTGATGGACGATACAATCATCGTGTTTTCGACCGACCACGGTACTCATCTCGGCGAGGAAGGTTGTGTACAGAAAACCCCCGCTCTTCTTAATGCCTGCGTTACTCGTATTCCGTTAATTATAAAACATCCCGATAAGAGATTTGCCGCGAAGCGAGTTGACGAAATTGTCGGTGCTGTCGATTTTATGCCCACGTTTCTTGCACTGCTTGGAATTGATGATTATAAGAATATGGACGGGCGGAATATGTGGAAGCTGGTAGCAGGGCAGGCTCCCTCACTCCACGATAATGTTTACACGGTCTTTAACAGATTTGGGGCGATTCACAATCTGGATTGGCACTATTTCCAGAACGTTACAGGTAAAAGCCTCGGCAAGGGGCCCTGCCTTTATAACTTAAGAACCGACCCTGACCAGACCAGGAATGTTATTAAAAAATTTCCGAAAGTAGCAAAAGATTTAAGAAACAAATTGCAGAATCATCTCAAGGTCAAAATACCCCCCTTGAAGTTGTAATTAAGACCTGTGGCAAATTATTCCGTTACCATATAAGGTCTGAATCGGTCAATTTGAGTTACTATTTTTGCCTCTGATGGCGAAAAGAGCGGGAGTGGTTTGATTTCATAAAAATATAGGGCAGGCCTCCTTGCCCACCCTAATAACAGACCTTCAAACGGATGTGAAATATGCGGATAAATATCTCCGCAAACTATCCTGCGTACATCCTAAACCTATCCTCCAAAACATGTATTACGTTCACCATAATACAAAAATCTACTCGTTATAAGCTATTCGCTATACGTTAGCCGTTTTTGAACTTCTCTTGGGTCTTTGCCTTCTTCGATGGCTTTTATTTTTCTTACTCTTCTTTCGTGTCTTCCACCGCTGAATTCGGTGTTGAGCCACACTTCCACCATTTTTCGCAATAATATTTCTCCGACCTGGTCTCCTGACAAACAAAGGATATTTGCATCATTGTGGTCGCGTGAAATCTGAGCACTCAATTCATCATGGCACAGTGCAGCTCTAATCCCACCTACTTTGTTTGCCGCTATGCTCATTCCAATACCGGTTGAGCAGATTAAAATGGCTCTGTCGGCCTTTTTTTTCGACACCGCCATTGCTACTAAATAAGCTGGTTCGGGGTAATCAACCGGATTGCTGTCGTTGGTGCCAAAATCAATACACTCATGGCCCAGTTCAGCAATTATGGCCTTGATTTGCTGTTTTGCTTCGAAACCACGATGGTCGCTTCCAACTGCTATTTTCATATCACAAGCTCACTAATCTTTTTCTTCACGGCTGCTTTTATCATATCAGCACAACTATCGAAAAACTCCTGGGGGTGACCTATCGGGTCAGCAATACCTTTATCTCCTGCTAATAGAAAACACTTATTCGCAGCCTCATGACTAAGAGCAATAATTTTCTGCTGGTGCATTCGCTCCATTGCGAAAATTAAGTCACTCTCTTCGATAAGCTCTTTGGACAATCCTTGGCTCCTGTGAGCTGTTAAATCTATTCTCTTGGCTGCACAAGCTGCTATCGCTTCGGCGCTTGCTGGAACACCAGCCACATCCATAATACCAGCGGAACATATTTTATAACCTATTTTGTTTAGCTGGTCAACGTCGCATTTCAATTTTTCTGCTAAATATTTTCGAAATATTCCCTCGGCCATTGGGCTTCGGCAGGTGTTGCCGGTACAAACGAATAAAAACTTAATCGCTGACATTGTATCTAACTGGGCTTGAGAATATACGCCGGGCCTTAAAATCTCTATGCCTATTTTGCCTATTTTAACAACAGTGCTGCTTTTTTTGTATTTACAAGGTCCAGCATCCAGCAGCAGCTCGATTTGACCTGATAACTGGGCAAGAACCTGGTCGGCATCGACCGCCGGCGATTGGCCCGCTATGTTTGCGCTTGGAGCAACCACAGGACTGTTCGCTGCCAGCAGCAACATTGTAGCTATCGGGTTGTCCGGACAGCGAATGCCTATGGAATTATTTTTATACAGACTTTTGAAAAACTCTCTTTCGAGGTTCTTTTTCTGTTTGTCAATGTCCGTATGGTCTAATTCGAAGACTATGGTCAAAGGTCCGGGCCAGGCGTTTCTGATTAATTTTTCAGCCCTTAATCCGAGGGTCGGTACGTACTTGTTGACATCACCTTTTTGCCCGATATGCAATGTATAGTATTTCACGGGGTCTCTGCCTTTGATATTGTCGAGCTTGGCTAACGAATCAAATCTGACTCGGCAGGCAATCCCATAGACGGTTTCAGTCGGGAACGCTACGAGTCCACCGGCATCTGCCAGAGCTGCCGCTTCCTTGATTTTCGCCGAATCAATCTTTGTGGCATCGAGTTTTATAACCTTTGTTTGCATTAGTGCCATAACATACAATAGGCTACCTCAAATGGCAAGATTTTCTACCCCCAACAGAGCCGATCTTTGCCCCTAATAATCAATCATCACTGGTCAATATCGCAGATACGCCGCCTTTTGGTGGAATTTATTACAAAAAGGCCTATACCGAATAATGCGGTATAGGCCCCGAATGAGGCAAATTCGTTGCCCTCTCGTTTGTCATTGCGAGTCCGCCAAAGGCGGACGCGGCAATCTCAGACTTTGAGAGCTTCGTATCAGCCAAGCAGTCTCAATTGTCATCTAATTCTCGGTTTAAGGTGCCGGTTCCGGCTCTGGTGCCGGTCGATACAGACGAATATCGTCAAATAACACCATACCTGAACCGCCGGCCTGCAGACTGTTCTTATCGCCGAAACCAATAGAAATCGTATTGACATTGGCAAGGTTCACGCCCTGGGCTGCAAACTCCTGCAGGTCGATAGTCCATTCCGTCCAGGTATCTATCAACGCCGCGTCGGGATTATCGTGATAGACCACCGCACTGCCGTTGAGAGCAACATACATCCGCTCAGCAGCATTAGCCGCATCACCGCTAAACCAAAGCGACAGTACACCAACACCCTCCTCTGTCCAATCCCGCAACGAGACCAGCGTCATGGCTGCCTCAGAGTACTTGAAATTGTTCTCGTAATAAACCGGCATCGACTGCCTGCCGCCGTGAACGTTATTTGTCTCGGCAAATGGAGGATCGGCATGTCCTGCCATAGAGCCATTCGTTGGGACTTCCCATCCGTCTATCCACGTACTGAATATCTCGTCGGGCGGATAGTCGTTGTAGTCCTCAAAATCATCTATCTCAATGAAGTCGGTTACCGAGAAGTTCCATACGTTGCCTTTGCTGATTGTCGCATCGGTATTATATTCATCGATACGCCAGTAGTAAGGCCCGCCGCCCCATTCAACTTCTGGTGGAGTGTAGAAGGTAACACCCTGTCGGTCTCGATATATGCCGGTCGTATCGGATGCATCGGCATCGGCAACGGCGTCTCTATCGGCGCCGAAATAGACATCGTGCCCAGATGCATTATCTCCCGGCGACCAGTTGAGGGGTGTTGCATCTCTGATGTACGGTGTTGAGCCTGGACTCGGACTCGGACCCCAGGCAAGTAACAGATTACATCTCATAACCTGTTTAATATCATCGACCGTAAGTGCCACGTCATAGATACGGACATCATCAATCGGCCCGATGAAAGGCCTACTGCCCCAGGGAGCTTGACCTATCCTGACGTTACTGCCGCTGGCGGTATCTATCAACGTGCTCTGTTGGGCACTGATAGCCTGCTGTACACCATCCAGATAAAGCTTTATCTGGACAACATCCGGAGCAGCGTTCTCTTCAAGCACCGCTGCGACGTGATGCCACCGACCGTCACGCACGTCCGTAACGCCAACAATATACCCGCCACTGACCTCTACGCGTATGGCACCTACCGTTCCATTGCTCGTTTGAACAAAGAATATCCATTTCTGACCGGTAACATTATTGCCCCAGGATATAATTTCGCCGTGAGTTTCCGTCTTTATCCAGGCACAGCAGGTTCGAGGCTGTGTACCGGTAACGCCCTTATAGTCCCTCATCTCTACGATATCACCTGAGCCATCCAATTCAAGAGCGCCGCCGTCATATCCGTCAATCCACTGCGGGTCACCAAGGAGTATGCCGTCGTTGTTATGCCCGGACCAGTCAATGGCATTACCGCCCAAACCTTCATCGAGCGTCCACCAGCCGAGGAGAATAGGATTGGTAATTGGTACGAAGGGTTTTACTCTGAAGCTCGAAACGTCGCCTTTAATGGTTGCGGCGCCGTCAAACTCATCGACACGCCAGTAATAGGTCTTCTCTAAATCAAGCGGGCCGGCGAGAGTATAGGTCGCATCTGCCTGAGGGACACCCACAACGGCACCACTGTTCACATCGTCAAAATTATCACCAAAATACACGGTGTGTAACATCGCATTCAAACCACCCGTCCAGCTAAGGACCGCATTCGGGTCCTCAAATTGTGCGCCGTCAACCGGACTGAGGTCATAGGCATTTTTGGGTGGAATCACAAAGCTCCAGACATTGCCTTTCCAGGGGCTATTCGGGTCGGCGTCATTGACCTCATCGATTCGCCAGTAGTAAGTAGTACCCGGAACAAGACCCTCCGGAAAGGCGAATCCCAGAAAGCCGACAATAAGAGTCGTTCCGAGCTGGTTGCCCACGAATGTACTTTCGGTGCCGGCATTCACTTCGTCAAAATTATTGCCGATGTACACATCGTGTGAAACTGCAAAAGTACCCGGCTCCCAAGAAAGGTTCGCCCATGTAGACTCAAGCAGGGTACCATCAGCGGGTGTGGGATTATAGGTCTTTGGCCGAGCCGACAGTGCCTTTATCTCGGCTGCCGAGAGCATGTGGTCATAGATCCGGACGTCATCGATGGCACCGTCAAATCCATAGCCTCCGACGGAGTGTCCGGAAGTACCCAATACCACGGAACTGCTTGCGGTGTTGATCACTCCACCGCCGGAAGTGCCCGACAGACCTTCCTCAAGTTGACCATCGACATAGAAACTAACCTGTTCAATAGATGATCCTTCTGCGTTGGTTACGGCAACGTGATGCCATTGACCGTCATTAAGTGGTGTCTGAGCTATAGCATAACTACCTTGAATCTCGAGTCGAAGAGCCCACTGCGACCCATTAGAAGCGCTTGCATTTAAGCGAAAGCTATATCTTTCGGTGGGATTGTTCGGACCCCAACCAACAAAGACGGCATGATTGTTCTGTGTGGATTCAGCCTTAATCCAGGCGGTCACGGTACGCTCCGCTTGGCCCAGAATACCCACATAATTAGTCTCAATCCGGTCACTATTCACCGATTCAAAAAAAACAGCCGCAGTGGACCTCGAAATCGGAGCTACATCAGCGGTTACCCAGGTTGCTCCCACCAATGTGCCATCTGCATCAGGAGAACCGATAGCTGCTGTCGTAGTGGCGCCAGAACCTTCTTCCAAATTCCAGTGGGCTACGAGATCAGCTGAGGCGTTACCTGCTATACTCAGCACCAAGGCAAAAGAAACCAAATAAATCAATTTCTTAGACATAATAGTCCTCCTTCAAAAATTTAATATAGGTTGTTAATTGAAATGTAAAATATTTTCTCTGCGAAGCAAAAAGTTTCCCTTACAGTTCTGTACCTCACATAATAACTCCTCCTCTATTAGAAATTTGCGAAGATTGAATACGTCAGAGAACCAACAATCCACACATATACGCTTGTTCGGACATACAGACAACCTTATTTGTACCAAATCAGCTACCTTCTCGTCAAGCAAAATCTCTCGAATTATTGCATCCTTGTTCAGCACCCTCAAACAAAATTGTCAATATTGACGCAGTTTTACCTGATAAGCTGCTTCATACTTATAAGATACGCAAAGTAGATCATTCAAAAAATGGGTTTTTCCCTCTCAGGGCTTTGTTAAGCAGATGAAAAGAATAAAGTCGCAGGGGAAATAAAGCGGTAATTTTTCTTGACAGGAAAGTAACCAATCTGGTATAAATATAATTGGTGAAGTCGGTGCTTTCATCTGTGGGTTTTGGCTTTCAGACTTAAGGAATTTTTATAGCTTTTGGATGGAGGAGGAGTTATTATATGTTGTACAAAGTTGTAGCGGAAACTTTGTGCTTCGCAGTGAAAATATTTTACATTTCTATTAACAGCACATATTTAGTTTTTGAAGGGGGACGATTATGTGTAGGAAATTGATTTATTTAGTTTCTTTTGTCCTGGTGCTGGCTCTGGCCGGTAACGCCTTCACTGCTGACGATCCGTCCCTGGTCATATACTATTCCTTTGATGACGTTGGTAATATTGTCGTGGACCAATCCGGCAAGGGCCATGACGGCACGGTACAAGGCAACGTCACAGCAGAGCCCGATGGCAAACACGATGGAGCTGCCAAATTCGCAAGCGGCAGTTACCTCGATCTGGATGGCCCTGGTTTCCCTGCCGAAGATATTCCAACATCTGCTATGACACTTGCCGCCTGGGTAAAATGTGAGAACACAGGCGAGCATCACGCTATATTCGATGCCAGAACATGGGCGGGCACGTGGATTATTCACCCTGAGCTCCGCAGTGACGGGCAATTTAGATGGGTGCTCCGTGCTTCTGGCATGAGTCCAATCTTCGACATACGCGCAGGTTCTGTAACGTGGGGCCAATGGCTGCATTATGCAGGCACATACGACAAGGAATCCGGCAAGGCGATTCTGTATATCAACGGGCAAGTGGTTTCGGAGCTTGACCTTCCAAGCGGTAGGGATATAGCCAACGATTGGGGTGATGGGGCTCGCGTAGGATTAAATATTGATAGCAATAGACCTTTCACAGGGCTTATGGACGACTTCTTCTTGTTTAAACGGGAGCTGTCGCAGAGCGAGATTAAGAAAGTTATGTACGGTGAAGGATGGCCGTATGCCTTTAGCCCAAGCCCTGCTGACGGTGCGATGCATCTGAATACCTTGGTAAGACTTGACTGGTCGCCGGGAGTTTCTGTAATCTCGCATAATGTGTATTTGGGTGAGAATTTTAACGATGTGAACGAAGGCGCCGAAAGCACGTTCTACGGCAGCCAGAGTTCGACGTATTTTACTGCCGGCTTTGCCGGCATGCCTTATCCTGACGGCCTTGTGCCAGGCACGACCTACTACTGGCGGATCGATGAGGTTGAGACCGATGGCACTACTATCCACAAAGGCGATGTCTGGAGTTTTTGGATTCCTTCCAATACTGCCTATGATCCCGGGCCCGCCGATGGAGCTAAATTTCTAAGCCCCGATGTGGAGCTTAGCTGGGCAGCCGGTTTAGGTGTGAAATTACACACCGTATATTTTGGGGAGAATTTTGACGATGTGAACAACGCCGCTGGAGGACTCCCCCAGCCAAGCACAACCTATACTCCCGATACCCTCGAATTGGGCAAGACTTACTACTGGCGTATCGATGAGTTTGGTGCTGCCGGCATGTATAAAGGCAAGGTTTGGAGCTTCACGACAGCAGGTACCGGCGGAGGTGTGCGAGCAGACTATTACAAAGGTGTGGATTTAAGGAATCACGTGCTGAGGCGAATAGACCCTCAAATCAACTTTAACTGGAGTCTCAGCGGACCGGATGAGGCGGTCGGCGATGATAACTTCTCAATCAGATGGATCGGCGAGTTAAACGTGCCAATCTCAGAGACTTATAGCTTCTATCCGACCGTGCAGGGCGGCATGCGTCTATTGGTTAATGACCGGCTGCTTGTCGAGAAATGGCAAGACTATGGCATCGACGAGAGATGGCAGGAACATTTTCCTGTCGAGTACCACCGGGCGATTTACCTCGAGGCAGGAATGTATCCGATAGTGATGGAATTCGCTTATAGGCAATCTTTTGGCGGAGGTGCGGTGGTGCGGCTGGCCTGGGGCAGTCCCTCAATGCCAAAGCAGGTCATTCCACAGGCCGCACTGTCGCTGCCTGTAAAGGCCAACCGCCCAAGTCCATCTAATGGTGCTGGGGATATAAGGCAGACAGCTACTCTTGGCTGGAGTCCGGGAGACTATGCCGCTTCGCACCAGGTCTATTTCGGCACAGATGAAGATGCCGTGCGCAACGCTGATACAGCTTCACCAGAGTACAAAGGCACCAGGAACCTTGGTTCTGAGAGCCACGACCCTGGAAAACTTGCCTGGGATACCACTTACTATTGGCGGGTTGATGAGGTCAATAATGTCAACCCCGACAGTCCGTGGGTAGGCAATGTTTGGAGCTTTACGACAGCCGACTTTCTTATTGTGGACGATTTTGAGCTCTACAATGACCTTGATCCCGATAATCCCGAGAGCAACAGGATATTTAATACGTGGATAGACGGATACGACATCCCGACAAACGGATCTATCGTTGGTTATGATGTTCCTCCTTTTTGCGAGCAAAGTATCGTTCACGGTGGCAACCAGTCGATGCCGTATTTCTACGACAACAACTTCAAGTATTCAGAGGCAGTGCTGCCGCTGAGCCCGCCGCAGGATTGGACAGAAGAAGGTGTTGAAGTATTGTCGCTGTGGTTCCACGGTGATGCGTCTAACGCTGCTGAGCCGATGTATGTTGCTCTCAATGGCAGCTCGACGGTCTATCACGATAATCCCAATGCAGCAAAGATAGATACCTGGACGGAATGGACTATCGACCTGCAGGCGTTCACAGGCGTGAACCTTACCAATGTCAATTCTATTGCTATTGGTTTCGGAGATAGAAACAATCTGCAGGCCGGCGGTTCAGGTATGGTGTTATTTGACGATATTCGGCTGTATCGACCGGCAGTGCCGGCACCGTAAGTTAGGATTTAGGTGGCCCCCATTGCTTCTTGCAAAGCAAGATATGGGGGCGTGGTTGATATTTTGTAGGTGAGGTGTTTTGATGTCTCTTAAAAAAAACGGATGTTTTGGCGCGTGGCCAAAGCATAATTTATAATTACTTCAACTTTTTTTGAGGAGGACTAAATATGTGCAGGAAATTGATTTATTTACTTTTCTTTTGTTTTGGTGTGTGGCCAAGGCATAATTTATCATTATTGGTTAACTCTAAAAGACACCTGCAAAATGAGTGAATTTGGCAGAGTCAAGTAAAGGTGAAAATAGAT
>CAYQKF010000008.1:0-73079 GCA_964417935.1 uncultured Pirellulales bacterium | reverse complement strand
AACATCAGGCAATCAACTGCGGCCTGGCCTTGGCTATGCTGGATAAACTCAAATCGGCAGGCTACAAGATAGACAACAACAAGGCCGCCGAAGGACTTCATAAGGTCTCATTGGCGGGCCGAATGGAGATGATTTGGGATGACCCCAGAATTATGATCGACGCCGCTCACAACGCCGCAAGCATTCAGGCCTTGATTCACGCAATAGGCCAGAATATTCCTTATGATTCTATGGTGGTGATCTTCGGCTGCAACAACGACAAAGACGTCAGAGGAATGCTGGAAAGATTACAATACGGGGCTGATAAAGTAGTTTTCACCCGCAGCAACTCGGCCAAAGCGATGTCGCCGGATGATTTGGCTGAGATGTACACCGAGATATGCGGCAAGATGTGCCAGACCGCTGCCACTTTGCCTCAGGCACTGCAGCTCGCCAAAAACGCCGTCAGCAAAGAAGACCTGATTTGTATTACCGGAAGTTTTTATCTCATCGGCCAGGCAAAAACGCACTTCCAGCAGAACTAATACGGCTTTTCATAACTTCCGCGACTGTACCGTCATTTCGACCGAAGCGATGCGCAGCATCGCGAAGTGGAGAAATCTATTTAAAAAACAGACTTCTCGGCTCACCTTGGCAGGGCCTTTCCGCCATAGGCAGACTTGAAGTAACATCTATAATCTTTTCTACAAAACACTCTTATAAGAAAAAAATGAAGGCAAAACAATGCAAACTAAAAACCTCCTTTTTTCATCGTGCTTAATATCTTGACCTCGCCGTTCTCTGTGGTTAATGAAAAAGCGACCTATCTGCGAAATGTCGGTTGAAAGTTGACCTGCCGATGCTATGATATAGAGGTGAGTATATTAGGGTGGGCCGTGCCCACCATTTCTCTAACAAGCTCAGCTCTAAAAACAACTGAACCACGTAAAACAGCGCATCGCCAAGTTCTATAATCTCCCAAAATATAAATTTTCCTTTGGTTATTTGTTGTCATTTGCCGAATAATAATATAGTCTATCAGACATTTAAAATGGGGTTTAAATAGCAGGGATGCGAATGGAACTGATAAAGAAAATCAAGCAGTCCGAGGCACAAGCCCAGGAAATTATCGAACAGGCCAAGGCTGAGGCGGCAAAGCAGGCTGAAAAGGGTAGAGAAAATCGGCTGGCAGTCATGACCGAAGCCGAGCAGCAAAGGAAACAAGCCACCGAGGCCGCCGTTGCCGAAGCAAAATCACAAGCCGATGCGGAAGTTGGTAATCTTAAAGCCCAGGCCGAAGACCAGCGCCGGCAATTGCGCGATAACACTGCTAATAAAATGGCCGCAGCGGCCGCAAAAGTAATGGATTACTTGAGGGGCTAACTATGGCCATTGCGCAGATGGCAAAAGTCATAATTGTCAGTCATCGCTCGCAGGCGTCCGAGCTTCTCGAAGCCCTGCAGCGTGAAGGTATTTGTCATATACTCAATGCAGACGAGGCGATTCTCAGCAGGGACTTCCCTGAGCTTGGTGCCGCAGCCGAACGGCCTAAAGATATTGAAGGGCTCTTAAATCGGCTCGAAAAAAGCATTGCGTTCCTCAAAAATTACGCCCATGCCCACAAAGGTCTTGCCGGCGTCCTTTCACCGCGTACCGTCATTGATGAGCAATCATATAACAAGGTTGTCTCAGACCGGCAAATCTTAAAGACCATCGAGAAGTGCGACCAGCTCGAAGCGTCAATGGAGAAAACAAAGGGCGAGATTGAAAACATCCAGAGTACACTGGAGATGCTCAGTCCCTGGGAGTCTCTCGAAACACCCGTAGAAGAAATCGGCCGACTTTACAAGACTACCTGCTGGGCCGGATTGCTGCCTGTCCAGCAGTTTGAGCAGACAGAAGAAAAGCTGAGTGAGCCTGGCGCGGCAATCCAACAAATAGGAACCGACAGTAACAAGTGTGCCTGTCTTATCGTCGCTCTGAAAGAAAACGCCGAGGCGGTGCAAAAGCTGCTGCGGTCAGCCGAGTTCGAGCCGGTAAACTTCGAGCCGATGACAGGCACCGTAGCGGATTTGATTGGTGAGCACAGCGGAAAGCTAAAACAGGCCCAAAAACAATCACAAAGCCAGGTGAATAATGCGGCGGCGTTGTCCAAGAATCTGCTTAATCTCGAGATTCTCTACGACCATTACAAGAATCTGTTAGGCAGAGAACAGGCTAAGGATACTGCACCGGCTACGGAATGTACCGTCCTTTTGGAAGGCTGGGTGAAGAAAAATGATTACGCTAAGCTGGAGAAGATAGTATCGGGTTTCGAGGCGTCGAGTTTGACAAAAATCGAACCGGCTGAGGACGAAGAGATACCGGTCGAGATAGAGAATAAGAATATTATAAAACCTTTTGAGGTGATTACCCGTCTGTATGGTATGCCAAAGCATTTTGAAGTGGACCCGACAGTATTTCTAGCGCCGTTTTTTGCAATGTTTTTTGCGTTGTGTCTGACCGACGCCGGTTATGGGCTGGTCATAATCGCTTTGATGATTTTCTTTATAAAGAAAATACAGGGCGATAAAAAGCTGATGTGGATGTTAGGGATTTGCGCCGCCGCAACCGTGATAGCTGGGGCGCTTACCGGCGGATGGTTCGGTGACGCGGTGCAGCAGTTTGTACCTGTATTGAAACCCTTACGGGAAAAGATGATGTGGTTTGACCCGCTTGATAAACCGATGATGTTTTTTATTTTGGCACTGGCTCTCGGTTATTTCCAGATTATGGCCGGGCTGGTTATTGCCTTTGGACACAACATAAAGCGAAAGGACTACATTGCTGCGGCGTGCGACCAGTTGACCTGGCTGGTTATGCTCAATTCGATCGTCATATTCTTAGCCAGTAAGAGTGGGGGCGGCCCCATCTCGTCAGAAACCGGAAAATTCTTTGGGTATCTGGCGCTTATTCCGGCAGGTATGATTTTGCTTTTTAGCCAGCGTGAAGGAGGTTGGGCCGGGCGAATCGGGATGGGAGCGTATAATTTGTTCAGCACGATTTTCTATATGGGCGATGTGCTGAGCTATTTAAGATTGATGGCGCTCGGGATGGTGACAGCCGGTCTGGCTATGGCGATAAACGTTATTGCCAAAATCGCCGGTGAGATACCTTACGGTATAGGTATTATAGCGATGATATTAGTGCTTGTGGGCGGACACGGATTTAACCTGGCCATATCAGGGCTAAGTGCCTTTGTTCATACTTTGAGACTGCAATATGTAGAATTTTTCCCGAAGTTCCTCATCGGCGGCGGAAAATTATTTCAGCCGCTGAGCAAAGAGTACAAACACATTTATATCAAAAAAGAAATCTAATGGTGTTTTTTTAGTAAGAAAGGCAGGTCAAAAAAATGGATTATGGACTGACATTGGCTTTGATTGGGGCAGGGTTAGCGGCTTTATTGGCTGGTATCGGCTCGGCAATTGGAATCGGTACCGCCGGCAGAAGTGCGACCGGCGTACTGAGTGAAAAGCCGGAAAGATACGGGCAGATGTTTATTATGGTGGTTCTGCCCGGTACGCAGGGTTTCTACGGCTTCCTTGCGGCGTTTCTTGTTATGCTCAATCTCAACTTCTTTGGAGATGAGGGAGTTCCCGAGTTGAGCACGACGCTTGGACTGCAGGTGTTGATAGCCTGTCTGCCCATCGCCTTTGCCGGTCTGGTTAGCGCAATCTTCCAGGGCAGAGTCTGTTCGGGCGGTATCCTGATGGCTGCAAAAAGACCGGAAATGGCATTTAAGGCGGGCGTTGTCTATGCCGTTATGGTCGAAGTCTATGCGGTTCTGGGACTGCTGGTGACAATGTTTATGCTGCTGTTCGGCATAAGTTGGCCAACGCCGGTAGCTTGATATGTGAAACTACATACGAAATACGAGATAAGAGATTATGGAAGCGGAACAGGTAGTAGAAAAGATATTGGCCGACGCCGGGGCCGAGGCTGAGAAGATAAAAAAAGAAGCCCAAGCAAAAGAGGCTGCTGAGCAGGACAAGCTCAACGAGCAACTGGAGGAATACAAAAAGCAAACAGGGATTCTCGCTAAAAAGGCCGGCGAAGACGAAAAATCGCATATCCTGGCAGCGGCGAGGATGGATATTGCCAAAGAGTTTCTCGCAGAGAAAAGGAAGATACTCGACGAGGTCTTTGAACAGGCGCGCCGGCAGCTACAAAATTTGCCTGACGAGGAATATCGCTCTCTGATTAAAAAACTGCTCCTCGATACGGTCGAGACCGGCGACGAAGAGGTCGTAGTTGATACAAACGAAAATCGCATCGACCACGAGTTTATAAGGCAGATAAACCGCGAATTAGGCCCCGGCTACAAAGGTAATTTAAGGTTGTCTGACCAAAGGCAGGACCTGGGGGCCGGCTTTATCTTAAAACGCGGCAAAGTTAAAACAAATGTTTCTATTGAGGTGCTTCTGGAGCAGGCACGCAAGGAGCTGGAGATTGAATTAGCAAAGGAGCTGTTCTCGTAAATTGTGATTCTATCCTTAGAGAATTCTGAATAGTGTACTTCCACATTTGGTTTGTGACGAAATATAGAAGACCGGTTCTGGATGAAAAGACGGAGCAAAGGTTACTTGCAATAACGCAAGAAATAGCACAAAGAAAAGGCTACAAAATATTAGAGATTGGGCCAAACAGAGACCACGTACATATATTATTGGAGTTAGATCAGAGGGAAAAAATCCCCTCGGTTGTAAGGACGCTAAAGGCGGTAACCGCTAAGAAAATACTGGAAAAAACCCCACACTTACGTGTGGGGAATGCCTTTTGGGTAAGACGATATGGCTACAAAGAGGTAAGAGCCGAAGGATTGGAGATTGTACGAAGATATGTCCGGGAACAGAAAAGGATACCACACACGTGAGTGTGTGGAGGACAAACTACAACAACCCGTTCTCGATTTCTATACGTACCCGCCTATCGGTGGTGACGACTGGCGATACACTTTCCAGACGGCCCAGGTGCGCACGCTCGAAATGCAGATGCTTAGCAGAGCTGCTTTACTCGATATGGCCAACGCCGAGAGCTTCGAGCAGGCTGCGGATTTATTGAGTGGGAGCGAATATGCCCTGCCGCGAGGCGGTAAGGACTTTGCGGAAGTCGAGGAAATCCTGCGGCAGCGAAGAACGGCGGTGCGCGAGCTGTTCTCGGTTTTAATGCTTGATGAGCCGGTTGTTGAGCTGTTCAGGACACGCGATGATTTTGCAAACCTCCGGCTGGCGGTCAGGAGAACGTTGACCGAAAAAGAATTGGGAACAGATTACAGCAGTGACGGCAACGTGCCGCCGGAGCTAATTGAGCAAATATTTTCTGAGGAAGATGAGTTTAGCAAGCCGGTATTTCCTGATTACATCCGGCGGGCGGTAGAGCAGGCGGTGCTGGCCTATTATCAAAACAAAGATATTCGCCGGATTGATTACGCAATCGATAGTGTCCAGGCGCAATATAATTTAGAGCAGGCACGCCGATTAAGAAGTATTTTTCTGCTCGGCCTTTTTCGGATACAGATTGACCTGACCAACATTCGCACAATGCTTCGGCTCAAATTCACCGAATCCGAGTCCCGCACCAAAACAGCGGAAGCCGAAGCTTTTTTGGTGCGGGATAACGTCTTTTTGGAAGGCGGCTTTATTGGATTAGAGCGATTCAGGCACGGCGCCGAGCTCGGCTACGAAGCGTTAGGGCAGTTGTTCTTTATAACGCCGTACCATCGAATTGTTGATTCCGGCGCTAATTACTTAGCGTCGAATAAATCTTTTTTGAGGGTTGAGCAGCAGTGCGAGGAGCATTTGACCGGTTTTTTGAAATCGACCGTTCAGATTACCGCCGGCCCTCAGCCGATTATTGCTTTTTTGTTATTGAAGGAAAATGAAATCCGAACTGTCAGACTGATATTGACAGCCAAGAAAAATTTCCTGGATACGAAACTTATCCTGGACCGCATCTCGTGAAACGAGACAGAAATTATGAGATATACTTTGTCATTCTGAGCGAAAGCGAAGAATCTGGCCAATGAATGAGAGATTCTTCACTTCGCTGCGCGGAGCCTGTCCTCGAGCGAAGCGAAGGGTTTAGATTGACAGTGCAGGTTACAGTACGAAATACGAAATTTTATGGAAGGCAATTAAAATGAAACCGAGAAAACTATTCTGTTTGATTTTAGTGTTAACGTTTATTGCTGCCGGGTGTAAGAAGAAAGAACCTGAGCCGTTGCAGCAAGCTGAGGTTAAAGCTGAAGAAAAACCTGAACCACCGCAGCAAGAGCAAGCCGAGGTTGAGGCTGAAGAAAAAACAACAAAACCATCTGGCGACAAAGCCCCACCAGGCCCCGGCGACAAACCCGCACCTTCCTTCACATTACGGGATTTGAATGGTAAAACGGTCAGCCTGTCAGACTTCAAGGGCAAGGTGGTTGTCCTCGACTTCTGGGCGACCTGGTGTCCACCCTGCGTGATGGAGATTCCACATTTCATCGAGCTTTACGAACAATATAAGGACCAGGGATTTGCAATGGTGGGAATTTCTTTAGACCATCAAGGCGTTAGTGTTGTCAAATCGTTCGTCCGGAAGTACCGGGTCAACTACCCGATTCTGATGGCCGATGGCCGGGTCGATAGAGCGTATGGTGGCATTACGTACATACCTACTACCTTCGTCATCGACGCAGCAGGCAATATCCGGCAAAAGTACGTGAGCTATCAAGACAAGGCTGTGTTTGAAGCGGACATCAAAGCGCTTTTGGCAGAGGCCGAACTATAGAGCTAAAGAATGATATACTCGGGCCCAAAAGGCGAATCATGAGCCACGAGACACGAAAAAATGGAAGGTAAAATTGCAGTTTTAGGTGGTACTGATTTTGTGATGCCGTTTTCGGCACTCGGGGTAGATACGTACCCGGTGGGCCTGACGGCCGGTGACATTGCCGAGAACGCAAAGAAGATAATTACTGAAAAGTATGCGCTCGTAGTAGTCGCCGAGAATATAGCCCCGGCGGCTGACGAAGTTTTCTCAGCTTATGAGGATATGCCCACTCCCTGTATTATGGTTGTGCCCTTTACTACCGAATCCGAGGGCTTTGCAACCCAGGCCCTCGGAGAAGTGCTCAAAATGGCTACGGGTATTAACATTTTGCAAAACAGTTAAGGAGCAGAAGCATGAGCACACAAGTAATCAAAAGGTTATTAATAATAATATTTCTGGTAGCGCTGCTTTCCTCGAAGAGTCTGTCGTCAAGTAAGAAGATTGAGTTTTGGGACGTTCAACGCAAGGGAGCGAATTACTTCAATGTCACACCTGAAGAGCAATGGTTTAAAGCTGCTCACGAGTTGGGAATTGATTGGGTTCGCATGACCTATGATAAATGGAAAGGGCAGCGGCGAGACTTCTTGATCGGGGACACTAACAACTTCACCGGGATTATCCAGGAAGACTTGGAAAGACTCATCCAAACACTTGATTGGGCCGACAAATACAACATTAAGGTCGTAATCGCCCCCTTGGGCTTGCCGGGCAATCGCTGGGTGCAGAACAACGACAACCGTCGCGATTTACGCTTATGGAACGATCAGAAATACTGGCGGCAAGCGGCTGACTTCTGGCGCGATTTAGCGGCGAGCTTAAAAGATCACCCGGCGGTCTATGCCTACAACATACTTAACGAACCGATCCCAGAAATGAAAACGGGCCTACCAGAGCATGGCCCGGCCTCGCGTTACGCGACTTGGTACAAAAAATATCGCGGCACATCTCACGATCTACCGGCATTCTACGAGACCGTCATCGCTGCCATCCGCCAAGTCGATTCGGAGATCCCGATCATGTTGGATGCAGGTTGGTACGCCCAGCCCGCTGCCTTCGTCTATTGGCCTAAAATCGGCGATGACAAGCTGTTCTATTCATTCCATATGTACGAACCTTATCAGTTCACGAATCACAAGAACTTCCGAAAAGAACATAACTACGTATATCCAGGCACGATACCCTATGCCGGAGAGGATGTTCACTGGAACAAACAACAGATTGAGAATTATCTGTCGCCGTTCTGCGAGTGGGCCAAAGTCAGAAAGATTCCGTCAAACCGTTTGGTCTGCGGCGAGTTTGGATGCTACCGTCGGAATCAGGGCTGCAAAGAGTATCTCACCGATGTTATTGCTGTTTTGAACTCACATGGCCTGCACTGGGCGTTCTATTCGTTCCGTGAGGATGAATGGGACGGATATGACTACGAGATAGGAAGTGGCGGCTTGGGCGCGGCATACTGGCAGGCCAAAGAAGCCGGGCAGAATCCGGAAGTTCCACGCCGGGACAATCCATTGTTCAGCGTCATAAAAAGGGAGTTCTCCCCAGGCAAAGCGCCTACCGTCTCGGCGGTTTCCATCACGAATCTGAAGGTTCGCAAGTTGGTCCAGGCTTTGGGTAGCGATGAGTGGAGGCAGCGAGAAGAGGCAGCCAACGAGATCCGGACGATGGGCCTTGAGGTCAGAGCTGCTATCCCTTCCCTCATTGATGGGCTCAAAGACGAACAGTGGCATGTCCGCAAGGCTGCTGCGATTGCACTGACCTGCATGGGGTCGGAGGCTAAGGATGCTGTTAATTCCTTGATTGCAGCGCTTGATGATGAGGAGTGGCATGTTCGAAAGCCCGCCGCCGAAGCCCTCGCTGCGATAGGACCAGCTTCCAGGCCTGCAGTATCGTCTCTAATTAAGGCGCTGAGCGACGAGGAGTGGCATGTTCGAAAGCCCGCCGCCGAAGCCCTCGCTGCGATAGGACCAGCTTCCAGGCCTGCAGTATCGTCTCTAATTAAGGCGCTGAGCGACGAGGAGTGGCATGTTCGAAAGCCCGCCGCCGAAGCTCTCGCCGCGATAGGACCGGCTTCGAAACCGGCGATATCACGTCTCATAGAGACGCTAAATGACGAGGAGTGGCAGGTCAGGAAACCTGCGGCGCTGGCGCTGGGAGCAATCGGACCCGATGCCAGGCAGGCAATACCTGCTTTGAAAGAAATGCTCAATGACCCTGAGTGGCAGGTGCAAAAGGCAGCCACAGATGCGTTGGAAAAGATTGACAGGCAAAGCAATGCTTCAGGGCTTGAACGATAGATAAAGAATCAGTGAAGGCTGTTTTATATGTGGCCGTAAAAGGAAGGTTTTTACAATGAGTGAAACGAAAGAAGGCAGGATAGTCAAAGTAGCAGGGCCTGTTGTGGTTGCTGAAGGTATGGCTGGTGCGCGAATGTATGATGTTGTCCGCGTGAGCGAATTGAACATCATAGGTGAAATCGTCGAGTTGCATAGCGATTTGGCTTCGATTCAGGTCTATGAAGAGACGACCGGCATAGGCCCCGGCGAACCCGTTGTTGACACCGAGGCGCCTTTGAGTGTTGAGTTAGGGCCCGGCCTGATTGAAAGCATTTATGACGGTATCCAAAGGCCGCTAAACTCACTTGTAGAAGTCGAAGGTGAGTTTATGAGCAGAGGAAGTGCACTGCCAGGCCTGAACAGGGAAAAGAAATGGCACTTCATACCGACAGTAACCGATGGAACAAAGGTCGGCCCGGGAGATATCATAGGCAAGGTTCAGGAAACTACGCTCGTTGAGCAAAAGATTATGGTTCCGTTTGGCGTGGAGGGAACAATTCAAAGAATAAACGAAGGCGATTGCACCGTCGTTGAAACGATAGGGGTTGTCGTTGCGGACGATGGCACCGAGACCGAGCTGAAATTGATGCGGGAATGGCCTGTCCGCAATGCCAGGCAGACAATAAAACGGCTCGCACCGAATAAGATTCTCGTTACCGGTCAGCGGGTTATCGACACCTTTTTCCCCATCAGCAAGGGCGGGACGGCCTGTGTGCCGGGGCCGTTCGGTACAGGCAAAACAGTTGTTCAGCATCAGTTGGCCAAGTGGGTCGATGCCGACATTGTGGTTTACGTCGGCTGTGGTGAGCGCGGCAATGAAATGACCGATGTCTTAACGGAGTTCCCGGAATTAAAGGACCCGCGCAGCGGCGAGCCGTTAATGCGACGCTCGGTACTGATTGCAAACACATCGAATATGCCCGTAGCAGCAAGAGAGGCCTCCGTTTATACGGGCATTACCATAGCTGAGTACTTCCGCGATATGGGTTATGTCGTGGCCCTGATGGCCGACAGCACCAGCCGATGGGCTGAAGCGATGCGTGAGATTTCGACCCGGCTGGAAGAGATGCCCGCCGAGGAAGGTTACCCCGCCTATTTAGCGGCTCGAATTGCAGCATTTTATGAAAGATCCGGCCGGGTCAAGTGCTGCGGCAGTCCCGAACGAGAGGGCGCCTTGTCGATTATCGGTGCGGTAAGCCCACCGGGCGGCGACCTGTCCGATTCTGTTGTGCAGGCGACATTGCACGTGGTCAAGGTATTTTGGTCACTCAAAGGCGAGCTTGCTTATCAGAGGCACTTTCCGGCGATTGACTGGCTCACCTCATACAGCTTCTATAAGCAATACCTCAGGGAGTGCTTCGAAGATAAGGACCAGGGCTTGGAAATGGAAGAGTTGACCACCCAGGCGATGAGTTTGCTGGAACAGGAAGCCGAGCTTCTTGAGATTGTTCGACTGGTCGGCGCAGAGGCTCTGTCACCGCAAGATCGGCTCGCGCTCGAGACATCCAGGTCCATCCGTGAGGACTTCCTGCACCAGAACGCCTTCCATGAGGTAGATACCTACACTTCGATGGACAAACAATACGAAATGCTAAAGACCGTTCTGCATTTCCACAAGCAGGCCCTAACTGCCATTGAGGCCGGAGTTGAAACCGCTGAAATCTTCAAGTTGCCTGTCCGTGAGGAAATCGCAAGGGCAAAATATATCCCGCATGAATTTGTAACCAAAGTCGCAGAAATAAGAGACACGATAGACGAACACATAAAACAGTTGCATCCGTCGGTGGTGGCTTAAGTAGCGTGAATAGAGGGAAGAAACCCCACACTTATGTGTGGGGAATGGATACCACACACGTGAGTGTGTGGAGGAAAGAAACGTATTTACGCATTAACTGAATAGGAGTTTGAAATGCCGGCTATAAAAGAATATCAGACAGTTACGAATATCTCCGGGCCGTTAATGCTGGTCGAAATGGTTGATGAGGCCAAGTACGGGCATATCGTCGATATCGAGCTCGGTGACGGCTCGATACGTCACGGCCAGATTCTACAGGTCGAGAACGATAAAGTCCTCGTCCAGGTCTTTGAGGGCACGCGAGGTATCGACGTCAACAGGAGCACGGTTCGGTTCCTGGCCAAGCCGCTGGAGCTGGGCGTCTCGCCCGATATTTTGGGCAGGGTTTTCAGTGGCCTTGGTGAGCCGAAAGACGACGGCCCCGCTATCATCCCCGAAAAACGGCTGGATATTAACAGCAAGCCGATTAACCCGTATGCCCGCAATTATCCGAACGAATTTATCCAGACCGGCATATCTACAATTGACGGCTTGAATCCGCTCGTGCGAGGCCAGAAGCTGCCCATATTCTCAGGTGCCGGCCTGCCCCACGACCAGATAACCGCTCAGATAGCCCGGCAGGCAACGATTCTCGGAAAGGGCGAAGAGTTTGCAGTTGTCTTTGCAGCGATGGGAATCACATTCGAGGCGGCACAATTCTTTATCGATGACCTTCATCAGACCGGGGCAATAGAACGTGCGGTGATGTTCGTAAATCTTGCAAACGACCCCGCGATTGAGCGGATAGCGACGCCGAGATTTGCGCTCACAGCCGCTGAGTACCTCGCATACGAGCTTGATATGCACGTGCTGGTAATCTTAAACGATATGACCAACTACTGCGAGGCGCTTCGCGAAATCAGCGCAGCCAGAAAAGAGGTCCCCGGCCGACGTGGGTATCCGGGTTATCTGTACACGGACCTGGCGACCGTCTATGAAAGGGCAGGTCGAATCAAAGGCAAAAAAGGCTCGATTACGATGGTGCCGGTATTGACAATGCCTGAGGATGACAAGACCCATCCGGTGCCGGACCTGACCGGCTATATTACCGAGGGCCAGATAATCCTGTCCCGCCCGTTGCACAGAAAGGCCATCTCACCGCCGGTTGATGTCTTGCCGAGCCTCTCGCGACTTAAAGACAAAGGTATCGGCGAAGGCAAAACTCGCGAAGACCACGCCGACCTTTACAACCAGCTTTATGCCGCTTATGCCCGCGGCAAAGAATGCCAGGAGCTGGCGACTATTATGGGCGAAGCCGCACTCTCGGAAGAAGATAAGAAATATATGACCTTTGCCAACAACTTCGAGGACAGATACGTCTCGCAGGACTACTATGAAAATCGCTCGGTTGAAACGACTCTCGACCTCGGCTGGGAGCTGCTCAGTATGTTCGAGAACGCCGAGCTAAAGCGTATCGACGTGAAACTTATAGAAAAGTATATGCCGCGCTTCCGGAAGAAAGAACGTGAGTAAGTGAATGAGTGGGTAAGTAAATGAGTGCGTGAGTTACTGCATAAACATATTTACGAATAACCGCATATACTCATAGACCCATTTACTCATAAACGCATCTACGAATTATGTTAGCCAATGTAAATGCGACACGAATGGAGCTATTGAGACTGCGTAAGCGCGTGGCGCTTGCCAGCCGCGGGCACCGTCTGCTCAGCGAAAAGAGAGATGAGATTTCCCGCCAGTTAATTCAGATTGCCAGAGAGATTCAGCCATTGCGCAAACGTGTTGAAGCTGAGCTGTTAGAGACGTGCCGGCGGTTTATGTTAGCCCGTGCGACAATGGAGCCGGAAGCCACCAGGGCCGCACTTGAGGTCCCCACTAAGAAGTTCAGCTTAGCTGTAACGTTCGCAAATATAATGAATGTAAGGGTACCGCATTTAGCCAAGGAGATGGAGGGCGAAATCATCTGCTACGGCTTTGCAACGACCTCCGGCGAGATGGACATTGCATTGTTAGCTTTGGAGAGGGCTTTCGACAATTTAATTGAGTTAGCTGAGAAGGAAAAACAGGCCCGCCTTCTTGCCACGGAGCTTCAGATGACCCGACGAAGGGTCAATGTATTGGAGCACGTTGTCATACCAGAACTTCACGAGACCATAAGGTTCATTTACGACAAATTAGCAGAAGCCGAACGCGACAATATCAGCCGGCTTATGAAGATAACGGATATTATACGAGCGTGATCCATGATGCGTATTGCGTATATCGTATTGCGTGAAGCAGCGTAAAAAATCAAATATAAAAGTTCAACCCTCAACAATACATTACAAAATTCAAAATGACATGGTGATCTCAAAAAGTAGTTGGTTGTCTCTATTTTTCTATTTTTCCTAAACCAATAATTGGCAAACATCCCTGATAATTATGACACATTCAGATGTTGATTTGCTTTATGTTAAGTTTGTATTCCCTATCGTCGAGTTCACTTTGGAATATGTCTACCTTGCATCCCTTTACAATATACTCACTCATAAGAAGACTGATGATTTCACTTTTGAAAGTCTCTGTCGTATTTCGCCCCAAGATTACCTCTTTTAGGGCTGATCTATCGTAGTGTAGTACGCGTGTATTGATTTCTGCATATGGAAGAATCACTCGTCTCTCTTGTTCATATTCCCAGTCTTTGCCTTTTGTTAATAGAAACCTGATCAGATCATCGGTTTTGCCCTGAAAAATGTCATATGGTTCGGGATAGTCACATTGATATTTAACTTTGAGTATAGGCAAGAAACGACTATAAGTGCCCTCCAAGAAAGCCTCAAGTTTAGGGTCGTTCATTCGTATGCACTGCTTATTTCTGTGGGCTGATGTTTCGAAGCCTAGACAGACTCCACGATGACAGTTCGTATAATGACCCCACATGAGAACGTTATCTCTGATCTCGCTCATACAATATACAATGTTCCCGGATTTCTGCTTCTCATACAACTCCCTGATTTTTTCTCCATCGAACTTTAGAGATTTAAGCGCCTTCAACGCTCCACTTTTAAGGTCTTCGGGTATGTCGTATCTTTCGGCATTAGCGTTCCATTGACTCTCGTCACCGGAGAAGTTGGCTACTAGTACTTTAGAATCAAAAGGATCGTTGAAGTCCTCGGCAAATGAAAAGTAGAACTCTAGATGCTTTATGATATCAAGCGTATGTCTATTATCAGGTCTGTACTTATATAGCCGATTAATTTTATGTTCACCTTCTTCAAATGACACGCCATCTGCTCGCTTTCTTACTGCCAATTATATGGCTCTGACAAGAAACGGAGAGAATTAAATGTGCCCATTACTTTCTCTCCGTCCCTCTGTTTCAACCAGCAATAAATACGCTTTTGGCAATAATTGTATATAGATAAAGGTACTCTACAAGATAAATTTTTCTTTTGAAGTAGAGATTTTTTGTGGGCTGGATACTCGATGCTTGATGCTCACGATTGTTGAATGCTGAGTGGTTAAGTGGTGAATTGGAGGATTAGAGATTAGAAAGAAAGTAAAAGGGCAAAAGGAAAAATGCAAAATTGTGGAGGCCCTACGGGCGAATATTTAAATAGATTCGTCGACTATGCTCGGAATGACCTCACAAAATATCGAATATCGAACAAGGAATTTCGAATGTCGATGTTTTTATTGAGAAGGGAAATTCAAATAAGCGAATTCTTTGTGGTATTTTTTGGCGGCTTTGTCGTAGGCTTTTGCGGCCTGGATTTCGTCTTTGAAGTATCCGAGGGTGACGGTATTGCCATCAGTGGTGATTTTAGCGACGAAACGCTTCTCGCGGGAGTACCAATTTACACCCTTGTATTTTGAGCGGGTGTTTTTTCTTTTTTTCTGGTAGCGGTTGTTCTGGGCGCGGGTAGCGGGGCGGAGGTTTGCCTTTCGATTGTCCAGGCCGTTATGATTGATGTGGTCAATGACGAGGCCGGGAGGTACTTTTATTATGAGGCGGTGCATGTAAATGGGGGTGGTGTCTTTTCTTGTGGGGGCGTTGCGTTTGGCGTAAAAAGTGTTGCCGTTCTTAGTAACGTGCCATTTGTATTTACTTAGCGTTTCGTAATCGTCGGGGTCAACGATGGCAAATTTGCCTTTTGTCAGGAGTATTCTGCGGAAGGGATAGCCGTAGCGGATGCGGCGATAGAGAAGGAGCAGGCAAACGCAAGGTTGCTCCAGCCATTTTGGAATGTCGAAAGTAACTCGGATGCTCCGCCCTCAGGGGAAAAGTCAGAATTTAGAATGTAGAATTTAGAATTATGAACATACATCGCAGAGAGAATCTATAAACTCCCTCCATAATTAGAGCTACCTGCGCATTTGATGCGAAATTCAGTGAATTTTCCGAGAACCGAATTAAGCTAAGTGCTTATGCGAAAACGAATAAAAAAAAATTTGAAAATTTTGATTTTTGCTCTGAGGTACCCGCGCTTTTGGTTGATTTTTCTGCTCAAAGGTGAGTGGATGGGGGAATTAGAGAATTAGTGGATTAGTGAATTGGAGATTAGATATTCTGCCAAAAAGACGGTGGATCTGCGATATTGATGCTTTCGCCTTCGCTGTTCTTCTTCGCCAAGGCTACGAAGGAACCAGCTATGGCGGACAAGCGATTTTTATATCCTTCGACTTCGCTCAGGGCATGTCTGGTAAAAACTGAAGTGCATTACGACCAAAGACGGGGAATGATTCCGCCGGTTCGGCTGATGTAATTGCGGTATTCCTCTCCGAAGTTATCGAGCATCATCTGCTCCTCTTTTGGGGCCCGGACAAGATACATAGGAATAAAAGTGACCAGTAATATCCAGCCTGCGAGCCAGTTCTCCAACAACAGTCCCTGTGCAATTGCCCAGAGCAAGTGTGCCGCATACATCGGATGCCGTATATGGCGGTATATGCTGTTCGTTATGAGTGTGTGTTCCTGCCTGATTTGCAGTATGGCCGACCAGTTGCGGCCAAGGTCGGCGTGTGACCTCCACAAGAGCAAAAGCGCACCGACAAAAGCCGCCGTTCCTATCCAGCCCATCCATCCGGGCAGGTCATAATTCGCAAAGTCAAGCCACGGCGTAAATAGATAGAACAAAGGCGCAGCCAATCCCACGCCGCCAGCGCTAATCAGAATAATATCTAACGCGCTCTTGCGCTTGTTAGCGGCTTTGTTGCCTCTGCATCTGAACGTATATACCTTGCGTATCACCGAGCCTACAACAAAACCGGTAATAAAAATAACTTCAAAGATGTTGTCGATTCTCAGCAATGTTATCTCCTTTGCCGAACACTACTACTTGATTATTTTCCATATTCCGGCACAATCTTACTGTCTTCCCACCCTTCGTCAACAAAATGAACCTGTTTAACTACAGAAGACAGCCATCAATACGCCAGTAACGGCGACACCTGCGGCGGGCAGCAGCAGCTTCAAGATGATTTTGAGCAGTGAAGTTTGAAAATAACTGGCCGAGAGGGTCAGGCAAAGGTGAACGGGTGTGAGCCAAAGTCCAAAAAGCAGGCCGGAAAAGGCCAATCCTTCAAGCCCCATTTTGACCTCGGACCCGGTGCCAATAAAGGCGATAAGGAACGGATAGGTAATCGCTACGGTGGGCAAAGTTACTCCTGTCGTGAAGCAGACTAACATCGGCAGCAAGAAAAGCAGTAAATGCGGCGGCACATGGGCGCTTGTGAGAAATTCTACGACGCTGCCGATGGCGCCGCTGGTCTCGAGGTTGAGCTTAAAAAACAGCGCGCCGAAAATAAGCAGGACCATGTCCGGCTCACGGGCGGCCTTGAAGACAGACAGCCATCGCTTAATGGGAACCTTGTGTATTGTCAGAAATCCGATGATGGCCAACAGGATACCAATCGCAGGGGGCAGGTCAAAGGCAATATATAATCCGGCGGTAAATGCTATAGGCCAAAAGGCGTGCAGAAGGTCACGCAGGTGATGGCTTATGTGGCGCTTGACCTGCTGGTGTTCGGGACGTTTCGGCGGTATGCCGAACATTAGCAGGACAATAGCGCCACCCAAGATACCTGCACCGGTGAGCATGATGTGGTAGCAAAAGAGCGTCAGGGCTGATATACCAAGCAGGCTTTGGATGAAGGGCACCACCGGAAAAAGCGGCCAGAGAGGTTCCCACTGATGCCGGAATAAGAAGTTAATGGCGGCGAGCCGGCTGCGCTCGACGCCGATTTTATCGCCGGCCTCGCGAATCATCGGTGCCGAGAGCATAATGCCGCCGGGCGTGGGCAGCATTCCCATCATCAGCGGTATCAGCGCCAGTGCAAACCTACGGCTTTTGAACAGAGCCTGCATCGCCGGCACCAGCCGGCCAGAAAGACCGATTTCTTCCATCGCCGCACCGATGACATTGACCAGCAACAGCAGGGCCGTCAGCGACACGAAAAGGTAGCCCGTTGTTCGCGTCAGCGGCTGGGTTTGCCACTCTGCGGCCAATGTCCGCCCGACGTCCAGCGGCCAAACACGCAACAACACCGCCAGCAGACAGGCCGAGAGCACCATAGCCGCACCTATCCTGATCTTCAGCCGAAGCAGCGTTACCAGCACAGCCAACGATATTATTATGGATATAAATGCGAACACAAGCTACGGCTTTGTATCTACCTGTTATCTTTAAGTTTCAAAATCGAATAAGTCAACTACTACCGCCTGTGGCGGATTCGAATTTCGAGTTTATAATACTGAAGTCTTCGCCTGAAGGCGAGGGATTTTCTCCCATCCCCCGAATGGGACATTAAAAATATGCTAACGAGAGTTAAAAGGAGACTCTGTCGCAAGTTTTTATCGTAAGTTTAGTCTTGTTAAGACGTTATCGTGTATATGCAGGTTTTCTTAAGGATATACCGCTTTTTTTTACAAAAAATGGGCTGAATTACAGAAATACAATGTTTGACTTTTGCGCAACTATGCAATAACATACCAGCCATTGATATTTGTAGATTCAGTCGGTTATGGAAAAGGAGCAGATGACTCATACTTACATTCGGTAGGATTTAAATGGATAAGATTAAGATTTCGCTAAATGAGAGTGATATTCCTCGACAATTATATAACTTGGTAGCGGATTTACCTTGGCCAAGGCTTCACCTGCCTGGAAAAAGTCCTCACGGCTTAACATCGGTCAGTTTGAATAACTAATTCTTTAAGGAGAACAAAATGGACAAAAGAACAAAATTTACTCTTGATGAAAATGAAATACCTACCCAATGGTATAACATCCTGGCAGATATGCCTGAGCCGCTGCCACCAATTTTGCATCCAGGCACCGGAAAGCCGGTAGGCCCCGACGATTTGGCTCCACTGTTTCCTATGGAGTTAATCAAGCAGGAAGTGAGCACTGAGCGCTGGATAGACATCCCTGAGGAAGTCCGAGATATTTATCGATTATGGAGGCCGACCACTCTATTTCGGGCGCACAGATTGGAGAAAGCTTTGGATACACCAGCTAAGATTTTCTACAAATATGAGGGGACAAGCCCTCCCGGGAGCCACAAGCCCAATACTGCCGTAGCTCAAGCATACTATAGTAAGCAGGAGGGGATAAAGCGCATAGCTACCGAAACTGGTGCTGGACAGTGGGGAAGTGCGTTATCCTTTGGTGGGGCTTGCTTCGACCTTGAGATTAAGGTCTATATGGTGGCCATCAGCTATCACCAAAAGCCGTATCGCCGCATAATGATGCAGACCTGGGGTGCTAACTGTGTGCCCAGCCCCAGCACCGAAACCAAGGCAGGGCGTGAAATGCTGGCAAAAGACCCCGATTGCCCCGGCAGCCTGGGCCTTGCCATCAGTGAGGCGGTAGAGGACGCCGTTTCCCGTGATGACACCCATTATGCCCTGGGTAGCGTGCTTAATCACGTGCTGCTGCATCAAACCGTCAATGGGTTAGAGGCAAAAAAGCTGATGGAGAAGGCAGATGCCTACCCGGATATTATTGTGGGCTGTATTGGTGGTGGCTCAAACTTCGCCGGCTTGTTTTTGCCCTTCGTCAAGGATAAAATTGATGGCACAAAACCAGACCTGCGCATTATCAATGTTGAGCCGGAAAGCTGTCCTACCGTAACCAAAGGTCCATACGCTTACGACTTTGGCGATGAAGCCAAGCTTACTCCGCTGATTAAAATGTACACTCTCGGGCATGGCTTCATCCCCCCGCCGGTCCATGCCGGAGGGCTGCGATATCATGGGATGGCTCCTATTATATGTCACCTGCATAAATTAGGATTTGTTGAAGCCAGAGCCGAGCATCAGATTTCTACTTTCAAGGCAGGGGTAACCTTCGCTCGCGCTGAGGGTATTATCAGCGCCCCTGAGACAAACCATTGTATTAAGGCAGCTATCGATGAAGCCCTCAAGTGCAAGGAATCCGGTGAAGCAAAAACGATACTCATTGCCCATAGTGGGCATGGACATGTTGATATGGCGGCTTATGACGCCTACTTTAGCGGCAAACTTAAGGATTACGAATATCCCGAGGAGAAGATAAAGGAGGCACTGGCTGAACTGCCAACAGTGTCCGCCGAATAAAAAAGGCGGCAAATGGTAGGTCTTTTATGGGGGTTTATGAATATAAGGTTGTAGCAGTGTTTATTAAGGAATGCGGTTTTTTTGAAGGAGATTATTATGAAACAGATTGTGTTGTTGGCTGCCATTGTTGTAATGGCGGCAACTGTTCCGGTGCAGGCCCAGGACGAGCTGCATGGAGCAGTCGATGTTACTTATCAGAGTAAGTATCTCTGGCGTGGCATCGATGTTTACGACGATAAGAGCGCAATTCAGCCATCGGTTAATCTGGATTTGTTTGGCACGGGCTTTGGTGTCAGCGTGATGGGCCACAGGGCCAACTCAGGCGAATTCGAAACCACCGAGCGCTGGGACTACACGTTGTACTACAAGAACGCTCTTTTCGCCGACGAATCTTATGCCACGCAGTATATGCTTGGATGGAGGTATTTTCACTTCCCGGATGCGCCTCTGGATGGTATGCCTCCGGGTGCGTCAGGGGATATCGATTTGCAGGAGATACACGCCGTTCTTTCCTGGCCGCAGATTTTACCGGTGGAAGGTTTAGTCCCAACCTACGTTCTTGTCAAGTTATGGCCCGCCGAAAGCCGTTCGTTTGTTGGGAGCCAGGACCTCACACTCCCCGATGGAACTGTCACCTCTGGAACTGCTTCGGGCTATGCTCATATCTTTATGCTCGACTACAGCTTACCCGTAGAGGGATTTCTGCCCGATGTCCCTGAGCAGGTTTTGAGACTGCACTCGGAATTTGTTTTCAACGATGGCGTTGATCCCAGGGGTATAGGTGTGGACCATGACTGGTCAAATGCGGTCTTCGGTGTCGCAACAGACTTTGAATTGGCCGAGAATGTAACTCTTACTCCGGGGGTTTATCACCAGGTAACAATGGATAAGACCATTAATGATGATAAGGACGAGACCTGGGTCACCTTAAGTATGACGTACAAATTCTGAAACGATTCAGAATTTATTGTGTTTTGTTTCCGGAAAGGCTGGTTTTTGCAAACCAGCCTTTTTTATTTGATTTTGAAGATATTTTACGAGGTTGTCTGCTCATATTTCTGTGGATTGGAAAATCTGTTGCCAAACCTATTAAGCCAGCTATATTGTAAGTAAACGATTGAGGAGTGTTGCAGTTTTATATAAAAAATATTCGACCAGATTGATAATATGTAGATGTTAACATTAATCAATACAAACAGAATGGTTCCCCTCATTGGGCCGATAGGTTTAGACTATATTGCCTCTTCAGTCCGACGTGCGGGTATAGATGTTGAAGTTCTTGACCTTGGTTTGGCTGGGGAACCAACTAAGGCAATGAGGGAATATTTTTACTTTCAACAGCCGGAACTGGTGGGGCTTTCTTTTCGAAATTCCGATGATTGTTTTTGGCCAAGCGCTGATTGGTTTATCCCGGAACTGAGAAAGACCATACAAACTGTCAAAAGCATAACCGATGCCCCGATTGTTATTGGTGGTGTCGGCTTTTCAATCTTTGCCAAGTCAATTTTTGATTATACAGGTGCGGACTTTGGCATACGTGGTGACGGTGAGGGGGCAATAATTACGCTTATTCGTCAGCTACGAGCCAAACCAGTATTCAGCGATGTTCCAGGTCTGATATGGCGGGAGAACGGCAGAATCTGCAGCAATACACCATCATGGCCTGATTCAATTTCTTTAGTTACAGTTCGCGATTTTATTGATAATCGGAGCTATTTTAAACTGGGTGGACAATGTGGATTAGAGACAAAACGTGGCTGCACTCGCGGCTGTATATACTGTGCAGATCCGTTGGCTAAAGGTACCAGAGTCAGACTAAGAGATCCATCCGAAGTCGTCGATGAGGCGCAATCGTTATTGCAGCAGGGAATAGATGTATTGCACTTTTGCGATTCTGAGTTCAATGTACCCCGAAATCACGCTTATGCGGTCTGTGAGGCATTTAATAGGCGTTCCCTTGGAAACAAGGTTCATTGGTACGCATATATGTCACCCTCGCCCTTTGATGCAGATTTGGCCAAGGTAATGGCCGAAGCCGGATGTATAGGAATAGATTTTACGGGAGATTCAGCGTGTGAATCGATGCTCCGGATTTACCGCCAGCAGCACACCAAAGAGGACATTGCCGCAGCAGTCAAACTTTGCCGCTCAAACAACATTGCAGTTATGATAGACCTTTTGCTTGGAGGGCCGGGTGAAACACCGCAGACAGTTCAAGAAACGATTGAGTTCATGAAAAAAATTGATCCTGATTGTGCCGGTGCTGCACTTGGCATCAGAGTTTACCCCGGGACTATAATGGCGAAAATAGTGGCCGAAGAGCTCCGGGAAGAAAAAGGTCTTAATATTCATCGAAAATACGACGGGCCCATAAACCTGCTCAAGCCAACTTTCTACATATCTAAGGCTTTGGGCGGGCATCCGGCAGAGTTGGTCAGGGATTTGATTGGTGGTGACAAAAGATTCTTCGAGCCTTCCGTTGAGACCGACCGCAAAGCAACCGAGAACAGTAATGCTGCCGGTTATAACTACAATGAGAACCTGCCACTAATACAGGCAATCCGGAAAGGTGCACGTGGAGCATATTGGGATATCCTACGACAATTTCGAAAGGGCTAATAGTAGGAGCTATGGCCAGATTCTATCATTTTGCTCATTAGAACCAATAGTCCTATTCCCGGTTATGGATCGGCATCTATCGTTTCCTGGCTCGAAAACCTTTTGACGTAGGGGCAACCCAATGTGGTTGCCCTGGGCAGGCTGTAAATAATAAGCCCACCCCTTTTAGGGACGGGCTTATTTGAAGAGACGATTAATAATCTGTTGCTTCTAAATTGTCACCTGAATTCCGGCTTACGGCATCGGCCGATACAGCCGAATATCGTCAAATAACACCATACCGGAACCACCAGCCTGAAGATTATTCTTATCGCCGAAACCGATAGAAATTGTATTGACATTGGCAAGGTTCACGCCTGTAAATGCCTGCAAATCGATAGTCCATTCCGTCCACTCATCTATCAGCGCCGCGTCGGGATTATCGTGATAGACCACTGCGCTTCCGTTGAGAGCAACATACATCCGCTCAGCAGCGTTAGAGGCATCACCATAGAACCACAGCGATAGTACACCAACACCTTCTTCGGTCCAATCACGCACCGAGACCAACGTCATGGCTGCCTCAGAGTACTTGAAATTGTTCTCGTAATAAAGCGGCATCGATTGACCACCGCCGTGAACAATACTTGTCTCGGCAAAAGGAGGATCGGCATGACCTGCCATAGAACCATTCGTCGGGACTTCCCATCCGTCTATCCATGTACTGAATATCTCGTCGGGCGGATAGTCGTTGTAATCCTCAAAATCGTCTATCCCAATGGAGTCGGCTACCGTAAAGCTCCATACGCTGCCTTTGCTGATTGTCGCATCGGTATTATACTCGTCGATACGCCAGTAGTAAGGCCCGCCGCCCCATTCAACGTCTTTGGCTGGAGTATAAATGGTAACACCTTGTCGGCCTTGATATATGCCGGTCGTATCGGATGCATCGGCATCGACAACGGCGCCTCTATCGGTGCCGAAGTAAACATCGTGTTGAGATGCATTATCTCCCGGCGACCAGCTAAGGGGCGTTGCGTCCCTGATGTATGGTGTTGAGCCGGGACTCGGGTTTGGACCCCAGGCAACCAACGGGTCACCTCGCATGGCCTGCTGAATCTCTTCGGCCGTCAGCACCTTGTTGTAGATGCGAAGATTGTCAATGGTACCATCAAACAATTGGTCTTCATTTCTGTTTACGCCTATGGCAAACTTGTTAAATACCAGATCGGCCGCGCCTATGCTCGCGACCATATAACCGTTACAGTAAAGAGTCGTGCTGATGCCGTCGCAGGTTGCAGCAAGATGAATCCAGTCTAAGGTAACGGGCCCCATTATTTGGTCAATGGGATCAGTATGGTACTGGTAATTGCCCGGGTTTGTGCCATCAACAGAAAGCTGGAAGCCGGCGGCGCTGCTGTTATAGCTGGCGAATACGCAGTTGTTACTTCTTTGCCCCAGGCTACCGGCTTTTACCCATAATGCCACAGTGTAAGCCGACCAGGTTTCTTCGTCGGCAAGGCGATATATAACACTGTCATTGATACCGTCGAAGTCCAGCGCACCGCCGTCATACCCGTCCACCCACTGTAGGCCATTAGTGAGGGTGCCATGATTGCCATGGCCTGACCAGTCAAGCGCATTAGTGCCGGAACCTTCATCAAGCTTCCACCAGCAAATCAGGTCAGGGTCAGTAATAGGTATCTCAGGCATTGTTCTGAAGCTAAAGACATCGCCTTTATGCGTGTTGACGCCATCAAACTCATCGATACACCAGTAATAGACCTTATCCAATTCAAGTGTGCCCGGTGTATAGGTTGTTTCTGCCTGAGGCAGACCCACAACGGCACTGTTCACATCATCAAAATTGTCGCCGAAATACACATGGTGCAGTTTCGCGCCGAAGCCACCCGTCCAGTTGAGCTCCACATCCGGTTTCACAAATTTGACGCCGTCAGCCGGCTCGGGATTATAGGCAGTCCTGGGGGGAATCGTAAAGCTCCAGACATCGCCCTTCCAGGGACTATTCGGGTCCAGATCATTGACCTCATCGATTCGCCAATAGTAAGTTGTGCCCGGAACAAGGCCATCCGGATAAGGAAATCCGAGAAAGCCAACAATAAGCTTTGTTGTGGCCTGGTTGCCTAAGAACGTCCCTTCGGTTCCGTCGTTAACGTCGTCAAAATTCTCGCCGAAGTACACATCGTGCGAGACCGCAAAACCTCCCGGCTTCCAGGAAACGTTCGCCCATGTGGCCTCATGCAGGGTACCATCAGCAGGCTCGGGGCCAAAGGCGTAAGGCCATATCTCACCTTCCATAGCACCCATAATTTCGGCCTCCGACAGAACGTGGTCGTAAACGCGAAGTTCATCAATGGTACCGGCGAACCACCAGTTTCTGTTTCTGTTCACACCTATAGCAAACTGGTTGAAAACGACATCGGTGTCAACGAGAGTATTACTGCTGGCCCAATTACCATTGTAGTAGAGATTCATAGATGTACCCTCTGCGGTTAATGCAAGATGGACCCAGTCCGTGGTGGCGGTGCCGAATGCAAAATGAATTCCAGAATTAGGATTGATCCTGTAATTTCCAGGATTTCCACCATCCACATCAATTTGGAAACCAGCGGTGTTCGGGTAATGGCCTGTAAATGGACTAGCGTAGTTGGGTTGCCCTAAACTACTCGCTTTGACCCAAAATGCTACACTAAAGGCCGCAAAGGTTTGTGCCTGGTCAAAGGAGTATACAACAAAGTCATCGACGCCGTCGAATTCCAGCGCACCGCCGCCGCCATGCCCATCTACCCACTGCGGCTCGCCACTGAATGTACCGTCATTGCCATTGCCCGAGCTGTCAAAGGCAATAGTACCGGAACCCTCGTCGAGTCTCCAGTGAACCAACAGATCAGCCGAGGCATTGCCTGCTGCACTCAGCAGCAAAACAAAAGAAACTAAATAAATCAATTTTTTAGACATAATAATCCTCCTTCAAGAAAGAGTTAAAATAACCGTGCCTTGGCCACATACCAAAACACTCGTAGGGCCTGTACATCATACAACAAATAAGGCAAATCAGCTTCATTGGCCTTCCTCCACATCAAAACATTTGCTGCAACACACCGACTTCAATATGGCTGGGATACCGTTTGGATCGATGCATGCGATTGGTAACTTTGATAAAATCGTCTTCATCCGCTTTAAAAATATTCGGCACGTATTTCTGCGGATTGCGATCGATAAACGGGAACCATGTGCTTTGGACGTGTATCATAATCCGATGCCCCCGTTTAAACGTGTGCAAAACATCCCACAATTCAAACGGAATCCTGGTAACCTCATTGGGTTTAAAAGGCTTAGGCTTCTTATAACTTTCCCGGAACCGTCCTCGAAACACTTCTGCGCGAATCAAGGTTTGTTGGGCCGCTTTTTCTTCCAAATCGTCAGGATAAACATCGATCAGCTTGACAACCCAATCCGAATCCGTTCCGGTGGTGGAAACAAAGAGATTGGCTTGGATGGTTCCCGCTAACGTAACACCCTCTTCAAGAATGTCTGTTTGATACACCAATACATCCGGCCTCCGGGAAGCAAATCGTTGGTCTTCTGAATAAAACGTGTTATTGATCCACCTCGAATTATCTCTTGTATGGGGAACCGGTTTGTTTGGATCGCTGATATAGGAATCATAAGCGTCAGAATCTTCGTTGGGTTTTTTAAATGATAATTTGCCGCCTTTGTGGAAATAGAAATATGTCTTCTCGGCGGATGCCGGTGGCCATTGGTCAAATTGTCGCCAGCGGTTGGCCCCGGTTTCAAATATCAAGGCTTCCGGCAGGTTTAATTCACTTTCTTCGTCTTTCAAAAAGTGCTTGAAGAAATGCAGATCGACATTCTTTTGATAGTATTCCGAGGTGGGGAACCCAAAATCTGTATCTCCCAACTCGCTGCCTTTACTGCCGAGCCAGCCTCCATGATACCAAGGCCCCATGACTAACATATTGAATGTGTCGGGATTCTGCTTCTCAATCATTTGGTACGTGTTCAACGGTCCAAACAAATCTTCTCGGTCGTACCAACCGCCGACAACCATTACCGCTGCTTTGATATTCTTCAGATGAGGAAGGATATTGCGTTTTTGCCAGAACTTGTCGTAATTGGGGTGGCGTGTAACATAGTTCCAGAATTTGGATTTCTTTTTGAAATATGATTTATTCACATTTTTCAATGGTCCCACATCCATGAAGAATTTGTACGCGTCTGTCGTTTCAATCTCATAGATGCGATCTGGCCATTCATCGATAAGCCCTTCACGTCTTTGTTTCACACGATTTAGAAACCCAAACCAATGAGTTAACAGAAAGGCCCCGTGATGGTAAACGTCATCCCAATAAAAATCGGAAACCGGCGCTTGAGGAGAGACCGCTTTCAAAGCGGGGTGGGAATCGATAGACCCGGCGGACGTGTAAAACCCAGGATAAGAGATCCCCCATTGGCCAACCTTACCGTTGTGGTTGGGGACGTGTTCCAACAGCCACTCAATCGTATCATAGGTATCCGTACTTTCATCCGTATCAGAATTGCTTTTCTTATTTGCGACGTGCGGAGTCATATGAACGAACTGGCCTTCCGACATAAAACGACCGCGTACGTCTTGATAAACAAAGATAAATCCTTCTTTTTCGAATTCTTCATGCGGACTGATCCGGCTGCTGTATCGGTCGGGCCCATAGGGACTAATGCTGTAGGGAGTGCGTAACAACAGCATCGGATATTCTTTCGAGGTATCGTTCGGTGTATAAATAGCGGTAAAGAGTTTCACCCCGTCACGCACAGGGATTCGTTTTTCATATTTCGTGTAATTCTCACGGATATAGTCCGCTCGTTCATCGGCTTGAATAAAACCCACCTGCAAAACAAAGAAGAGGTACAAGAAAAAGAGAGCCTTAGGTACTTTCATAATACAATCCTCCATTTTTATAGGCGTTCTTTCACACCCGCTTGATAACCTCAAGGCCACAGATGCCCAACTGCGCGGGCACGAGCTTCACCAATATTACTTATACCAAATTAGCTACTTTGGCGTCAAGGAAAATCTCCGGGTCGTGCATTAGCGGCCTGCTCTATGCCGTTCGCCTGAGTCGTGTTCTTGACTTTTGGCACCGGCTTGTTCATCGCCCAGAACACCGCATTGATAAGCAGCCGACGAAATTGCGCATTTTGAAAGTCGTCCGGATGGCCCAGCGATGTGTAGAAAATGCGGGACTTCTTGTACCTGTTTGTCCAGGCCAGCGGCTCAGGCTCCTTGTCGGGAATCGTGCCAATCAACAGCCGCTTCGTTGACTTGGTCAGTGGCCTTACCTCGTATAGTGAACCGTTGCTCGTGAATGGCATTTGAACACCGGCAAGTATCGGATGAGTGTCGGCATCGGCGGCGGTTGTAACTGCGCACTTGGGTCCGTTACCGTGATGACCGTGATAATTTCCGCCTAATACCTCGGGGTCAAGCTTCTGCCATTCGGCATAACCAGCTGGGGCGTTGCCGCGAGTATCGAACGCATGGCTGGCGGTCCGCAATCCAATCAATGGCCTGCCGCTTTCCAAGTAGTTACGGAAATACTTCATTTGCACAGCCGGTAAAGCTCTGCGCCGCACGAACAGCACCGCCAAATCCGCATTCGTCAGCGCCTCCATACCCGCAATGTAGTAGCGCCCTTGGCCTGTTTTATTTGTGCTGCCCTGGAGTACCTCACAGTATAGGCCGTATTTAGTTTTTAGCTCGTGCGCAAACTCCGGCAGTGACTGTTCGGCTCCATATTCGCTTTCGGCGGAAATGAACACCACGCGCGGACGATTATCGTTTTTAAAACAAAACTGCGGCTGACCTGTGAATGCCGTTGAGGTTATCGTCGGGCAGACGTACTTTTCTAAATGTTCGACTATTAGGTCGGTGCCGGTAAAATGGCTGACAAAGGGCCGCATCCGCGAGTTGTACATAGTATCGGTCATATCGCGCATCAGCACCACGTTTTTGCCATACCTGGCCATATTCCGCAGCCCGAAAGGCCGACCGAGAACGCACATATTGGTATGCACACCCATAACGATAACGTTGTCGATACCGCGCTGCTCGAGCAGGTTCCAGACCTCCACGCCCGAATCACTTATGGCGTCTTCATTGCGAATCTCGATTGTCTCTACCTGCCTGCGCCAGGGCGAACCCTGTTTACATTTCGGCTGACAATCGCAGCCGCCGTCCGAATCGTCGATAGGATACCCTGTGGTTTTTTCCTTTTCATCAATCCATCGGCACCATTTAGCAATATCTTTGGGCAGGTTTGCTGCTGTTGGAGCGTTCTGGGCACGCTTGCGGGCCGGATGGTTCTCGTAAAAATTGACCGTGCCGCTGGGCGCATGCACTATCAGCACACCTTTATCACGCGCTTTGGAAACAATCTCATTCATCCGCGGCGCAAGCTCCCCGACCCTGCTGGTCGCGCCCTTACACCAGTGCTGGTTCCACATATCGCAAATGATGATAGCGGTTTGCTCAGGGTTCCATTCGAGCTTATTCTGCACGACCCTGAATCGGCCTGTGCCATCGGACAACGGTGCACGGCTGCGTGCATCAAGGGCCAGCTTCTTGTCAGAACCGCCGGCACCCTCGGCCCGAACCAGAGTGTGAGGGCAAAGTAGTAAGCCTGCAAATAGTATGCAAACAACGGCCAATGTCTTGAAACGACAAGTGTTCATAATTACTGCCTCCTAAAATATAAGTAGCGAATCATCACAATAGATAGCCACACTGCTACCCGGAAATACCTGGATTTGTTGTTTTCTATCCGGTGGTATGATAGCACAGAAGCAAGCCAAAGACAAGCTTATTACTCGCCTACCAGTGGTCTGTGACATATGATTTGAGGACTTGTCATTCCGCACTTGATGCGGAATCCAGACTTTCGATACTTTTCTGGATTCCTGCTTTCGCAGGAATGACATTCATCAATCGAGCAATCATAGAATACCAGGCTACTTCCATCGAAGCTGCTGGAGTTCCTCTTTGGTTCGGATGAACTTCACAGTGCCATCATTTAGGAGAACACAACCGCCCTTTGGGTCGTGATTATCGAAAGTAAACAATTCTTCAGGCCCACCGTGCTGATTCCAGCCGGCTTTAGTCTCGAATAAAAGCACAGTGTCCGGTGGAGAATTAGGTTCGCAATTGGTGTTCATGGCATAGTGGCATTCCAATAAAGGAATAGGTTGTTCCGGAGAATTGGTTTCATTTGTCTCACTTTGTGAAATTTCTTCATAAACGCGCTCACGAACGCTCGGACACACAAAGGCCTTGGATATCCACTCCTCAGTGAAACGACGCATTTTAACACCATCCCTAATGTTGTATTGGTTTCGGCAAAACTGTACAATGGCATCGCACCATTTGTTTGGTTCCGGATATGAACTGACTTTCCTATGCCATAAAAGACCCGTAGAGCGCAGTGCCCCCATATTCCGTGCACAATCGCTACGCAACTTGAATTGACGAATTTCCGGCGGTTCTATTATCTCTAAATTTGGCAATCCTATCGGATACCTAAACATGCGTTTGTGTTCCGTTATCACAGTCCTGACATATACGTAGAAGGACAACAGGTGCTTTTCATTACGATAACAAGTGACATAGACAGACGGTATATAGCTTGGTTTGCTTCGCGCTCGGCCATTGTAGGATCCCAAGCTCAGATCTAAGGCGAAGGCCTTTATGCGTTCCTCATCTTTCGTTGTGAAGGTTTCAAGAGACTCCAGGTATGTCTTTTCTGCTCGGCTGAATAGACTTTGTCCACCAATGCCGGGAGCAACGTAGTCCAGCGTTGATGGGTAGTACCTAATATCCATACGAGTACAACCGCTCAGATCGGGTGGCCAGAAACCCAGAATCCAGCGATAACAGAACGGCAGTGCAAGGAGCACAGTCACGCATAAGGCAATAAGCCCAAACACTCTTAGCCTACTGCTTAAAGCAGCTTTTCTGGAATGGTCACTATTGTATCTCATCTTTGGCTCCGCTATTTCTCCTAACTTTTAGACTTTTGACTATTATAGCTCACCTCACATAATTTGTAACCATCCGTACGTCATACCTTGGTATCAACATCAGCCTTGGGTTTTGCCTGTGTCCGCGTTGCCAACAGAATACAAAGGAACAACACCACAGTCGTAATTATAGTTCTGTACATCTCTAATCCTTTCACTTTTGATCTGGCCGGTTTCCTCCAACAATACAACCAATCAGTGATAAGTTTTCCGGCCCTATTTATTTAATACTATTCACTGCTGGAACATACGGACGAACACGACGCCGTGTCTTAGGGCCTGGGCTTTGAACTGATTCTTGTATGTGCCTAAGTTTTTTTGACGCCAGAGGTCGCACACTCGGCACCGTCGTCATCATGCCCTTGGCCGCCTATCATCGAGTCTTCGGAGCCCGGCTTGACCATCCGGCATTGTCGATGTTGACGTTGATTTCATAATCGACGTCAACATAAGCAGAGAATCTGCAGCAGGCACCTTGCTGACGAATTCTATTCATTGTATTTATCCTTAACAATTTGCGCGTGGTTCCTTGGGCATGGTCATGGAGTTCTAAAGCAATGCCAGCCAGCCGCCATCGACATATATGATTTGTCCGGTGATAAAGTCACCTGCTTTTGATGCGAGCAGAACAGCCGTGCCCACGAGGTCGTCAGGTTGGCCCCATCGCCCAAGCGGAGTTTTTGAAAGGACCCACTTGGTAAAATCTTCATTATCCAACAATGGTTTGGTGAGCTCTGTCGCTATATAGCCTGGCCCGATGGCGTTTACATTGATATTGTATTTCGCCCACTCGACGGCCAGTGTTTTTGTCAGCATAAGCAGGCCGCCCTTGCTGCTTGCGTATGCTGCGGTGGTCGGCCTGGCACCGTGACATGTCAGTGAGCCGATATTGATAATCCTGCCGGCTTTCCCAGCCTGTCTTCGATGACGACAGAACACCTGCGACATTACAAGCACAGCGGTCAGATTTATCTCAATGACCTGGTTCCAGGTCTTCAGGCCGACGTCTTCGCTTGGCCCGCGAACGGTCATCCCGGCACAATTGGCGAGAATATCTATGCCTTTCGTTTCAGAAACTATATTCTCAAAGAGATCCTCTATCCTCTCTAAGTTTTTGAGGTCAAAGGGGAAGGTCCACACTTTTTTATTTGTATCGGCTTGAATCTGCCGGCTGGCGGCTTCAAGCTGCTCTTTAGTACGAGCGACAATTACAACGTCAGCTCCGTGTTCGGCCAGACCTTTTGCCACCGCAAGGCCGATACCTCTGTTGCCGCCGGTAACCAACGCCGTCTTCCCCGATAAGCTAAAAAGTCCGCCTCTCATAACTCCGTAATAAAACAGAAAAGCTGCCAAATAGCAAGACCCAAAGCGACGATTCAATAATCAATTATCAACATCGCAGATCCGCCGTCTTTTGGCGGAGTCAATTAAAAGGGGCCTATACCAAATTTACTCGGCATAGGCCCCGAGTTGACGCAAATCTGCTGCCCTCTCGTTTGTCATTGCGAGTCCGCCGAAGGCGGACGCGGCTCGTGCTGCGTAGCGACTTCGCAGAGCAGTGCAATCTCAGACTTTGAGAGATTCGTATAAGCCACGCTCCCATATCTTGCTTCGCAATCCGAAGGATGCCTTTTACGGCAGAAGCAATGGTGGGCCACCTAAATACCGGCTTACGGTGCCGGTTCTGGTTCCAGTGGTGCCGGCCGATACAGACGAATATCATCAAAAAAGACTAAACCTGAACCGCCGGCCTGAAGATTGTTCTTATCGCCGAAACCAATGGCAATCGTATTGACATTGGCAAGGTTCACGCCTGTAAACGCCTGCAAATCGATAGTCCATTCCGTCCACTCATCTATCAATGCCGCATCGGGATTATCGTGATAGACCACCGCGCTGCCGTTGAGAGCAACATACATCCGTTCAGCAGCATTAGCCGCATCACCATAGAACCACAGCGACAATACTCCAACACCTTCTTCGGTCCAATCACGCGCCGAGACCAACGTCATGGCTGCCTCAGAGTACTTGAAATTGTTCTCGTAATAAAGCGGCATCGACTGAGAGCCGCCGTGAACAATCGTAGTCTCGGCAAAAGGAGGTTCAGCATGACCTGCCATAGAGCCATTCGTCGGGACTTCCCATCCGTCTATCCACGTACTGAATATCTCGTCGGGCGGGTAGTCGTTGTAGTCCTCAATGTCGTCTATCACAATGAAGTCGGCTACCGTAAAGCTCCATACGTTGCCTTTGCTGATTGTCGCGTCGGTATTGTACTCATCGATACGCCAGTAGTAAGGCCCGCCGCCCCATTCAACTTCGGGTGGAGTGTAAATGGTAACACCCTGTCGGCCTCGATATATACCGGTCGTATCGGATGCATCGGCATCGGCAACGGCATCTCTATCAGTTCCGAAGTAAACATCATGCTGAGATGCATTATCTCCCGCCAACCAGTTGAGGGGCGTTGCATCTCTGATGTACATTTTTGAGCCTTGACTTGGGTTCGGACCCCAGGCAAGTAATGGGTCACCTCGCATAGCCAGCATAATCTCTTCGACCGTCAGCGCCTTGTTGTAGATGCGCAGCTCATCAATGTCGCCGGAGACTGGGGTCCCGCCGCCCCTGCTTCCGTTGAAGCTGGCTGCTTCGGAGTTAGCACATATGAAGCCATACCGTGTGTTGCCACTGCCAAAGGTCGTGCCTCCCGAGGCCGAAGGCTCGGCAAAACCATCGATATAGATGGTCAACCGTCCGTTGTCGAACACACCACAGACATGGTGCCACAGCCCGTCGTCAACGCGCGTGACGCTGCCGTAATCAACCTGTCCTGAACTGGTCATCACATCCCAGCCTACCTGGCCGTCACCGGCGCCGTTGCCGTTAATCTCCAGGCGCCAGTAATTGTCACGGTCAAACGAGGCAATGTACTGGTCAACCGAGATGTTCGTGCGAATCCAGGCGCAGACAGTCGCTCCAGTGTTGTCCGTGCTGTTGTAATGCAGGTTTTGAATTGCCACGTATCCGCCACCGCCGAAGTTCAGGGCGGCATTACCAAGCAAACCAGGGATGGCCCATTTCGGACCAAAGAGTGTCGCGTGATTGCCGTGACCTGACCAATCAACGGCAGTAGCGCCCATACCTTCGTCAAGCGTCCACCAGCCGACAAGATTGGGGTCGGTAATGGGGATAACGGGCATTGTTTTGAAGCTCAAGACATCACCTTTATGGGTTGCGGCGCCATCAAACTCATCAACACGCCAGTAATAGGTCTTCTCTAACTCAAGTGTGCCGGGAGTATAAGTTGTAGTTGTCTGAGGGAAACCCACAACGGCGTTGTTCACGTCGTCAAAGTTGTCGCCGAAATATACGGTGTGTAATTTCGCACGGAAACCTGTCGTCCAGCTAAGTTCCACGTTTGGGTCTATAAATTTGCCACCATCAGCCGGGTCGGGGTCATAGGCAGTCCTGGGGGGAACCGTAAAGCTCCAAACACTGCCTTTGTATGTATTAGTAGGATCAACCTCATCAATTCGCCAGTAATACGTTGTGCCCGGCGCAAGGCCGTCCGGACAGGCGAATCCGAGAAAGCCAACAATAAGCTTTGTTTCGGTCTGGTTGCCTACGAACGTACCTTCGACTCCGGCATTCACGTCGTCGAAATTGTCACCGAAATATACATCGTGCGAGACCGCAAACTCTCCCGCGTGCCAGCCAAGGTTCACCCACGTTTCGGCATGTAGGACACCATCCTCTGGAGCGGGCCTCTCAGCCTTGGTGAACACCGGTTCGATTCCGTTGCTGAGACTTTCAATCTGGTTGGCAGTCAACGCCCGATCGTATATATAGACGTCGTCCAGGATTCCATTGAAGAAATGGTCGTCCTTTCTGCCTCCTATTCTAAGTGGCTCGTCGTTCAACATCCCAAATGTACCCAACTGTGCGGTACTTCCCGCAGGGATCCCGTCAATGTAGAACTCGACGAGACCACCTTCCTCAACCGAAACGGCCGCGTGGTGCCATTCCCCGGTGGCGATCTGGGATGTGGAAATGTAGAGGCTGTAGTCTGTGCCTTCCGATGTTTGGTGTAAGAACTGTATAGTGTTGTCCTTTACTCTGAATTCATAGTTGCCGGGATAGTTATCTGGCGCTGTACCGCTGGGTTGCTTCGTCACCATATGGTTTGGAGTGACTACATCAGGCGTGTTCACCCATAGAGAGATTGTCAGCGCATCTTCGATGTCCAGTGATGGATTATCCCCGATGATTATGATGTCGTCGCTGTCATCGAAATTTAGGGCACTGCTGCCAATACTTCCAGTCACCCACGCTGGATTACCCAGGAGGGTACCATCGTTATTGTTGCCGGAACTGTCGTGCGCAACATCGCCCACGCCTTCGTCAAATGTCCAATGCCCTGCAGGACCTGCATTGGCTGCTCTCGTTAGACCCAGACCCAACCCAAAAACAAAAGCAACCAAATAGATTAATTTTCTACACATGATAATCCTCCTCTAAAAATGGTAACCGTTCACGGGTAATTTGAATGTATCGAACAACACATCCAATATAAAATACCCAACTTCTAATCTTTCAATTCACTATATAACCCATTCATTATAGCCCATTCAACATTGTGATTCAAACAAATTATATTTTATCCCTATTATCAAGTTTCACCCCTTCCTTCACGAAGACTCGTAACAAATCCTGTAATAACAAAACGTTTTACCATTACACATCCTTCTCGGCCTTATCCCTTAATTTCTTTCCCATTCCCTACAGCCTCGCTTTCTGAGACGGCCAGGTCCTTGATGAAGCCGTCAAGAATAGTTTGCCACTTGTCGGCCAGCATCATGGTCTTGTCCGGATATTTGGCTGACAGATCGTTCATTTCCGAACGGTCGACTTTGACATTATAGAGTTCCCATTTCTTTCTGCCGACCCTCATGGTCAATTTCCAATCACCCATGCGTATAGCCTGGTTTCCCTTATGGCACCACCACAGGGATTCATGCTGAACTGCACCATTACTGGCAAACGCTGGCAAGAGGCTCTTGCCTGGTGTAGGCGGAGTGGTAATCCCATTACGTATCCTTGGCCATGATCCGCCTGCTAATTCCATAATCGTGGGCGGAATATCGATGAAATGAGTAGGATCATGCCGCAGTTCGCCCTTGTCTGGGATTCTTTTTGGCCAATGGGCAATGAGCGGCGACGAAATCCCGCCTTCGTGGTTCCAATGCTTGTGTAGGCGCAACGGCGCGTTGGCCACCGTGGACCAGCCCGGCCCCAGGCACAGGAAGGTCTTGGCTGAGCCCAGAGGTGCAGACTTGTCATGCTTGTCGCCGCGGATGATCTGCTCGGCGCTGGCCCCATTATCGGACGCAAACAGGATGAGCGTATTCTCATAAGCGCCCATGTTCTTGAGCTGTTGAACAATACGGCCAATCTCCATATCCATGCGCGTGATCATGGCTGCATGAATGGCCATCTTGGTGGCCTGAAACTTTTTCTGTTCATCGGTCAGTCTGTCCCACGCCACCGCAAAGGGCGCTTCTCCCTGTCCGATCTGTGTTTTCAATTGCTCAGGCGTGAAGTTCCAGCTTGGGATGATTTTCTCATCCCGTTCGGAGAGGGGACAGTTGATGATGCCCATTTTCTTCATCCGCTCCCACCGGCGCTTCCGCATCACATCCCAACCTTCCTGATAGGTGTCTCGATATGTGGCGATGTCCTTTAGCAAAGCGTGAAGCGGGAAGTGTGGCGAGTAGAACGCCACGTACGAGAAGAAGGGGGCACCTTGCCCTGAGCCTGTTGAAGGGTTGCCGTGGTACTTCTTATGCAATTTAAGGCACTGGATCGCATGGTCGGCAATTGCTACGGTTGAGTAGTAGCCTTCATTAGTCCGACCGCCCGGCGCTTTGACGCCGTCTTCTTCCCAGATTCCAGATGAGAAGAAGCGGTTCCAGTCGCATCCGCTCCTCTCGCCACCCCATGAGCGCTCGAAACCGTTATCCATCGGATCACCATCAATGTGCCATTTGCCGCTGTGATACGAATGGTAGCCCAGGGGTTTGAGCAGATCAGGCAGGAGTCGTGCCCAGGCAGGCCTTTTCCCCATTCCTATTCCCGGCGCCCCATCACGGCGTATGTGCTGGGCATAGTAACCGGTGAGGATGCAGGCGCGTGACGGCCAGCACCGTCCAGTTGAGTAGTGCTGGGTGAATCGGACACTGTTTGCGGCCAGCGCATCGAGGTTGGGTGTGCGAATATCGCCGCCATAACAGCCGGCATCAGAGAAGCCCATGTCGTCGGCCAGAATCAGCAGCACGTTCGGGCGGCCTGCGCCCGAGGCCCCATCAGGTTTCAGGTTTTCCGCCTTCGCTGAAGCTCCGGTGGACAGGCCGGTTTCAGGTTCCCGAGCGAGGCCGGCGACTGAGGATAGAGTCAAGGCGGCGGTTCCCAAGCCAAGTGTTCTAAGAAATGACCGTCTGTTCATTTTACTGTTGTCTCCTTTCAGGTTTCAGTGTTCAGGTGTCAGGATTTAGATAGGCCTTTCCGCGATCTATCTAAATTTGGGAGCAATCCAGTTGTGGGCGTAATCGTTGTGCGTCATATAAATTGCATCAGTCGCACTGAATTTTTCCACATGACCGTCAAGATATCCTGCGTTCAACTTTAGGTTGTTCATATTCTTGGGCAAAATACTGGAGAACTCTGTCTTGAGCCCATAATAAGGTCCAGCCCGTAGAGCCCCGGTAAACGGATGACAGCTATAGTAGCTGTAATGCGCATCGGCAGGATTAGGATACCAGGACACCTCCGGATTACTTTCCAGGTACATCAATGTGTCTTGAATTACCAGGGTATTCTTGTCCGCCATCGTGTTGGGCGCGTCAAAAGGTTTTGGTCCTCCTTTGCTAGGCGGGTTATACCCCTCAAAACTCCAGAGCAAGGCATAGGTACAGGGCAGGAAGGGATAACGCCCACTTCGATAAAACTCACCATACGTCCCCGCCGGCGTACCATAGGGAGGCCACACGTCATTATCTTTAATGCCTGACAAGGGACAATTAAAGACTTTGCCATCCTTTAAAATATTGCCTAAATACCTGCCCACATAATGATAATGGTTTTTAACGGATGCCATCTCCGCATCTGTAAGCCGTCTGCAAACAGACCAGTATTGTTGCATCCAATTCAAATCATTGGGTCGATGCCACCCGCCACTCTTATTATCCATCTTTATATTTGCTGAACTATTGGCGGAGCTGGGCGGTAACTTGGAATCATTGTTTTGAGCATAGGTTGCAAGTGCCATGATCACCTGCCTTTGGTTACTGGCACAAGATATCATGCGCGCAGCTTCTCTGGCTTTTCTCAAGGCCGGCATCAATATGCCCATCAACAACGCGATGACGGCAATGACCACCAGGAGTTCTATTAACGTAAACCCCTTTAGAAATAATCGTGACTTATCGGGATGCCCGCCTTTGGTGCGGACTTCTAACGGGATAAATCCTCTTGATTTTTCCATAATAATTAACTCCCGATTCTATCGAAATGTTCCAGTTAGTGTCAGGACCAGAATAAAAGAAACCAAACACATCAATTTTCTACACTTAATAATCCTCCTTTTTTTAAAAAAATTGTTAATTGAAATGCAAAATATCTTCATTGCGAAGCACCTGTATTCGCGTTACCGCACCTGTGCCTGCGAAACCGACAGGTGCAGGCAGGTGCGAGCACAAAGTTCTCACGTAAAACTCTGTGCCTCGCATAATACACAATAATTCCTCCTCTATTCGGAAAACTACACAGAAATCATCATTTTTATTTATACAACATCAGCCACTTTCCCGTCAAGAAAAATCTTTTGAATTATGCACACCTTCTTAACACACTCGAATAAAATCGCCAATCGCAAACTGGAGCAAAGTGTAAGTCCTGAGCGAAAAAACCTGCCCTGAGCACAACCGAAGGGTTGAGTAATCTATTAGTATGTCATTTCGAGCGAAGCGAATTCGAGGTCGAAGATCCGCCAAGGCGGGAATCTATTCAACGACTGTCATTCTGAGGAAAGCGAAGAATCTCAACACAAACAATCAATAGTCAATAATCAATTGGAATGTCATCCGCCCCACATTCTCCCGTATTTTTCCTTGAAAAGTCCCCTCCTGCAGTGTAGATTTCCTGTGTATAATCAATAATTATGTGGAAGGAGACATGATATGGCCAACCTAAAAGGAAAACTGAAAACCGTTGTACTCCCGGCATTTTAATCAACAAATTTTTTCAGCAGTCGTTCCAAAAGTTCCATCGGCAGGCCCATTACGTTTGTCAAGCTACCCTCAATTCTTTCAATAAATTCATCACCACTTTCTTTTATCGCATAAGCACCTGCCTTATCCCTCCAGGATTCGCTTTTGACGTGCTCGGCGATTTGCTCAGTGGTCAATTTTTTTGGATAAATGGTTGTGGTATCGCTTTCGCTCAATTCGACGCCATCGCTCAGCCTGACAATTGCAATACCGGTTATCACCTTATGAGGCCCGCTAAACAGCTTTTTGGTTATCTGCTCCGCCTCTTTTACATCAGCGGGCTTGCCGATAATTTCCCCATTACAATCCACAACGGTATCGGCCCCGATGACCAGAAAGTCCGGATATTTTTCAGCGACATTTTTCGCCTTGGCCAAGGCCAGCCGTTCGGCATATTCATAGGCCTTGATTCCCTCAGCGGCACAAGCCGACTCGTCAATATCGGGCCGCACAACCGTAAATTGATAACCGGCTTCAGCGAACAATTGTTTCCGTCGGGGTGATGCCGATGCGAGAATAAAAGAGTATTGGGATTTTTCACACATAAATCATCATTTTTGGGTCTTAAGCCTTGTGTCTTTAGTCTTGAGTCTTTGGTCTTGCGTCTTTAGTCTTGTGTCTTTTGTCTTGGGTCTTCAGTCTTGGGTCTTAATTATTCAAACTGACCGATTTAGGATTAAATATTAATTATAACTGTTCCTTCGCGTTGCTCAAGGACAGGTTTATTGACAATAATATAGGGTGGTTTGTCATTCTGAACGAAGTGAAGAATCTCTTCCTGCACATGTGTACATTATTCTCATTTGTAGGCCAGATGCTTCACTTTGCTCAGCATGACAGTAAAAAGCGGTCAGTTTGAGTTAATTATTTGCCCGCAAAAGTCAAGATACTCCTGCTCGATTTGGTCAAAATCATCACCGATATAGTCTTCAAATAACTGCAGGCCGACAATTCGGTTCCACAGAACAGTTCTCGGGAGGTTTCTATCTGCAGCTATCCTTTTGCTCACCTCGTCGAGTGCCCACGCTCCTCTTAAGCCGTCTGCGAGCAACTGACGATAAACACCCAGCCGTCTGCCGTAACCTGCTTCCTGCAGAAACCGCACTAATGCGTATGATTGGCTGTAAAAAGCCATCACCGCTTCGGTCTCGTCCGTGGCAAGCACGTCGCCGGGGTTCATAGCTATCAATTCTTTCAGCGGTATCATCTTATTTTTCCTCAGCGTTTTTTTCAGCGCATCCAATCGATACGCATTCTCAGTCGGCTCAAAATAAAACATCCCATCCGCACTTCCATGCGTCTCGAAGAGCATTGCCACTCCCTCGTCAAGCCAGCTTGGCAAACGAAACCTGAAATGTCTGTCGTTGAATTGATGCCATCCCTCATGCCCGAGAGCAGAAAAAGTTCGCTTTTTGCCGATATTATATGCCACGCAGGCCCCGTTATGGCAATACGCACCAGCTTTTATTTTGCAGAACATCCGGGCCTGCTCGCCTGCAAAGCTCTTGGTAAAATCCTCCCACTGACCACGGTCGGCAAAAAGATAAATAGTAAATTTGGTTTTTGTTTCGATAGGCTCGGGCATTTGGCTATTATAGGCTCGATAGGCCGATTCAATAAATCCACTAATTCGGCAAAGTATAAAAGGTTCTAAAAGCGTTGTGAAGATATTATAGTGGATGGTAGTTAATTTCAGCCCCGGCCCGTACTCGTTTTTCCAGACCTCCACGGATTCAAGAACCGGCAGACTCTGACCCTGCAAATACGTCGCCATTCCCGCACAGGTATTGAGCCGTTGGGCACTGCCGGCGCTGTTAATCTCGATTTTATCGGCTCCGGAACAACCTGCCAGACAAATAATGATTATACAAATTAGCGAGAACTTCCTCACTCCAATCCTTCCTCCGAAGAAATATCAAATGTAAGACTTCTGCAAAATTGAGGTTAGGCATACTTCAAAAACCCTGAACTCCACGTTATCTTTACCATCGGCTGCAAATGATAAGAAATCCATTATATTTTGTCCACACATGCGTTATTTTTCGTCTAAACTTATGGCCGGATCAAATAAGGTAGATAAAATAAATTTCATTATTAATTCATGGGAGCTGACTATGTCAACGCGAAGAATAATTTTTGGATTTATCGTATGTTTCTCGATAGCATTGTTTGTGGGACAAACGCTATCCCAAACACGAGGAACTAGTAGAACAAGAGAAAGGTCCGAGAGGGGCCGTTTGAGGAATATGGATCGACAACAAAGGCAACAGGCGCTTGAGCGACACAAGCTGAAACAACAAATAGAAAGGCAATTAAAAAAACAACAAATAGGCCTTGCTAAGAGCGAAAAAGAATTAATGAAACAGGTACTCAGAGCAACTGAAGAGCAATGGAAGGCTATCAAGCCAACACTTGATAAAGTGCGTAAGTTTAGGAACCGGGCGAATGTTTCTATCAAACTAATGAGCTATGGCAGTATGAGTGGCAGTATGAGTGGCGGTTCATTTGCTGTTAAGAAGGGATCTGGCCGCGGGTCCATGTCCGGGTCCATGTCCGGATTCGGTAGTAGTCGCGGTGGCACGGCGACGCCGTTTAAGGATACTAACAGCGATGCGACTGTTAGTCGCATTGATTTGGGTTGGCGATGGTTAAGACCTTCGCAGAATAAAGGTCTTGAGAATCTTAACGAAGGCGAAAAAATCTGTGAAGAACTTTTTAGGCTTTTAGAAGATAAGAACTCTGAATTAGAGGAAATAAGACAGAAAATGGAGGCTTTACGAAAGTTCAGACAAGAAGCCAAAAAAGAGCTGGCAATAGCACAGCAGGAATTGCGCCAGTTAGTGACACCCCACCAGGAAGCAGCTTTAGTAATGATGCAATTACTTGACTAATCCTGTAAAAATAAATTGTAATATCTATTTATGAGAGCACCTTTGGACAATCAAATAAAGAGTCTGTGCAGGCGTGTTAAAAAGGCCGACAAGAATGTTGCATCCGAACTGTTGAAAATCTACTATGCAGACATTTATTCATATCTAAGACGTCTTTGCGGCAGTAAACAAGATGCAGAAGATTTAACTCAGCAGACCTTTCTTAAAGTGTGGTCATCGCTTAACGGTTTTGCTGGCCGCAGCAGGTTTTCGACCTGGCTCTACAGGATCGCCCACAATACTCACCTGGATTGGCTGCGCAAAAATGCTGCCTGCACTCAATCCCGCCCGGACCAATGGTGGCAGGAGTGTATAGACCAAAATCCGGGTCCCTTTTCAAATGTCGCTGAACGCCAATTAGCCCAGCGTCTGTACGAAGCTGTGGACCTGCTCGATGAGGACAAAAGACAAGTTGTGCATCTGCATTACTACCAGGGATTGTCTATCAGGGAAACCGCCAAAGTTCTGGATATTGCAACGAGTACCGTAAAGTACAGACTTCGCGAAGTTATGAAAATCCTTAAGGATAAATTGATTGTCGAAGAAAAAGAATTGTAATAAAGAATCCCAAAGGAGAATCATTATGAATACGGAAGATAAAATCAAGAAATGTCTCAAGTCCGCTCCAAAGCCGGCGGCACCGGACGGTTTGCTGAATAGATTGCAGGAAGATGTCGCTGCTGGAGAGATTAAAAAACGTGTCACAGTCATACGCCGATGGTTTGCTCCTGCCAACGGTTCAATCTCACTTTGGCGAGTAGCCGCTGCAGCGGTAATTGCAATCGCGGTTCTGCTGCCTTTAAGCTATGGTGCCACCAAGACAGTAAAACGCATTATAAAGACATTTGAGGCTAAGTTTGTGTATCCTGAGGACGGTGGAGCTTATGGAGTGGGAGTAGGCATTGGTTCTTCTGACCCCAACTTCACCGAAGAAGATGCACGGAAAGCTAAACGGGAGTTCTATGAGCTTTACAAGCAAGGAAAAGCTAAAGAGGTTGAGCCAGGCGTGTGGGTAGCTACCCTCTCCAACGGTAAAGGATTTGGTTACGGCGGCGACCCTGAACTGCTTGGCTTATCGGAGGCCGAGCGAAACGAGTTTTTGAAGAAACAGTTTGATGAGATTCACGAATTAAGAAAAGCCGGCAAGTTCGAAAGGACCTTCATCAAAGAAGTAGAGAAGAACGGCGTAAAGATACGTCTTTATGAAGATAGCTTTACTCTATCGAATGGCAAGGTGATAACGATGGGAGCCGGCGAAGGCGAACCCGTAAAAAATGAAGATAACCAATAGTAGTACGATAATAAATTTTGCGCAGGTGGGACCGAATAGTCCCACCTGCTGTTCAATTGTAAAGCCACCCCATTAACTCCAAACTATGTTTCCTTAAAATCAGTTCCAAATACCTCATCCGTGAGCGGACAAATTTCCATTTCCGTCACTCACCAGGCATCAGGCTCAATAGTGGAAAAACTTGTACAAAAGAACCAAAACAATTGCAATTTTACGATGGCTCTGGTAATATTATCAAGTCTGGAGACTTAGCTGTATTGATTACTAGTGTATATGTGAAATCCCGGATTATTGTTCAAGATGGAGATGTAAGATGAAAGGCAGGTTGTTGATAGTCTTGGCGTTAGCGTTTCTCTGCGTCTGTTTGCCACTTATGAACGGCTGCGCAAACAGTGCCCAAACCGGTGCTGCTATTGGGGGAGTTGGCGGTGTAGTGATAGGGGCCGTCGCAGGTGGGGGTGGAGGAGCAGTAGTTGGAGGACTTATTGGAGCGGGAGGCGGCTATGTAGTCGGCAACGAAATGGACAAGTAACAAAAGCAGAAAACTATATCTCTTTGAACTCTGCTCCGAATACATCAGCGGTGAACAGATTGACCTCTGTTTCCGGCTCTCGCCAGGCATCAGGCGCAAGGCCGGCTTTGTGAGCGCAGCAGTATGAAAGGAATTCCTCCTTGCTCCATCCGGTCTCGGTGGCAACCTGCGGCAAAAAGCAGCCTGACGTATGTCCCCTCTTTATATAGATACCGTCAATACCTAATCGCAGACTTAACGGCTCGTCCGTCCTCTGCAACGGCGAGAGAACCGATATCTCGACATCCAATTGGTCCAACTCGCCGGCGGTTATCGGGTCAGCGAAAAAACGCGGATCACCAGTGGCTGATGCCTTTGCCATCTGGCCAACTAATTCAATCAACGGACTGTCCGAAATAAATTGGCCGATACATCCTCGCAATCGACCGTGGTTTTTCAATGTTACAAAGCACCCGCAAGGGGCGTTCAGTTCAGGGTCGTCCGATTGAGGTTTTTCGGTCGGCTGGCGCCTGATAACCGCCTCAACGGTATCGCGCGCGACCTTCAGAAGCGTTTGTTTTTGCTTATCGTTCATACTTACAATTCAGTATTCAATTCCCTGTTTCACTAAATGTTGTTGAACTTAATGCAACCATTTTATCACAAGAAATCCACCGATCAATAGTACTGCAAAAGCCAGTGAAAACCAATTAAAATATTTTTCTATGAAAGGCCGAATTTTTTCGCCCTTCCAGCCCATAAGCCCCGCCACGAGAAAAAATCTTGCTGAGCGGCTAACGGTCGAAGCGATTAGAAAACCAATAAAATCAATCTTTGCTACGCCAGCGGAAATAGTGCAAACCTTGTACGGAAGGGGCGTAAAACCACAGGTAAATACTATCCAGAAATCATATTTGTCGTACCAGCCCTGGAATTTGGCAAAGTTGGCCTCTGTCAGACCAATCGAACCAAGGTGAGCATAGACCCACTGACCTATCATAGACCAGAGGAACATCCCTATACAATAACCTAAGATACCGCCCAGCACCGACGCAATCGAGCAGGCCAGAGCAAACCTCAACCATTTCTTCGGTGCACCAAGTGCTAACGGCGCAAGTAAGACATCCGGCGGGACGGGGAAAAAACTGGACTCGGCAAAACTCAGGCAAAACAAAGCAGTTGAGCCGTGCTTTGTGTCCGCGAAATGAATCACCCAGTTATATAATCGCCTGTGCCACTGCCACCACGTAACAGGCTGGTTACTCGCTGCTGGTTGATTGTCACTCGTTTCGTTACTTATCACTTTGTCATTCGGCATCCGATATTCCCTGTTTCTCTAAACCCTCAAATAAAGAAGGCCCATCGTCTTTGGGCTTCTTAGCAGATTTTGGTTTGGAGCTCTTACTCTGCTTGGAAGGAAATTCTATGATTTTCGTTCCTGCGCCGGATTGCCGTTCCGGTTCTTGCTTATCAGCAGGGATGAAAGGTATCAGTCCCAGTTGATACGCCTGTTCCTGCATCTGGCGTGGGGCATGGCGAATATCCATCATAAGCCCGCCGATATCCAATATCCAGACCATTGGATTGTCCTCAGGCTCAACTGATATGCACCAGTCCGGGTCCAGCGGCACCAGTTGAAGCCCGTTACGGACTATCTTTGATTTCGCCGTCATTGTACCCTGGGAGACGCCGAATTCATCCGATATCTCTCTGGAAGTTATGTGCGGTGACATTGTCGGGTCATACAGGCAGTTGACCCAGCCAACAGCGTGAACTATCCCCCCGGCCCAGCTAACTGCTCTCCCCTTTTCAATCGGCACGTCTAACGCATAGAGCATACCTGCCATTTCTTCGCAGAGCCTCAGATATTCTTCGTTGAGGTGCTTCCGGCAGAACGCATCGGTTAACTCGACGATCTCTGTAATAGCGCGCTTAGCCCGCCCTGATTTATTGGTACGATCGCCTTTACCTGGCACTTTATTCTCCTTGTCCTTTTTTCTTTTGCTCATTTGAAAATTTCCCTGCCGGCCCACCGGCCGTAAACAATACCGCAAACCGCGTCACCAAAGCACCCAATAGAACATAACCCAAAATCACCTGCAACGCCAGTAGCGCATGACCGAATAATCCTCTTAGAAAATTGTGGGCATTGGCATACATATCACCAAATCCTAACGTTGTCATTGTAACTATGGAGAAGTAAACCGTACGAAAAGGCACCAACCAGCATGATACTACCTCTTTGTTGTCTTCAAGCACAAACAGGTCGCTTACAATTCCGGGATAATCTTTAATGCCCACAAGATAATAATCAATAAAACCCCAAATGTAATAAATAATCGCGAATACAAAAGCTAACTTAAAGAAAGTCTTTATGATTTGCTTGGTAGATATACCATAGTCACTGATTTCCCAGAACTTACGAACCAGCCATCGCAACAACCAATGTTGTTCTTTATACCATTTCTCCCAGTTCATCCGCCTGATATTGTATTCCAACAACTGCTTCCTGCCAGAGTCTATTATTACATTCGCCAAAGCAGTGCCGCTGAAGTCCGTGAAACGCTCATTCCTTGAATACTTATTGATTTGGCACTTCCAGAACCTTGTTGCACCATCAACCACAGAGCAACGCACCCAACAACCCCTCATTTTAGCTTTATTGAAATTTGCTCCTATTAAAAAAGAAGATGTCAAATCTGCATTTTCCAAAAAAGCGTGTGCGAAGTTGCAATCTTCGAAATGTGCAACAGACAATTTAGCATTTTCTAAGTGGGCTTTATTAAAAGAAGTTCCTCGTGCTTTGGCGTGCTGAAATCGGCTACCCTCTAAATGAGCACGGAAGAAGATGGCCTTTTCCAAATGAGCTTTATCAAAATCTGCTTCTTTGAGACACTTCTTGTTAAAATCCGCACCTTCCAGAAAAATATCTTCACCGGAATGTTCTTTTCTCCGCTTGTTCCACTTCTTTATGCCGACTTTACCTTTTTCTGAACATTCTTTGAGAAATTTGTACTGCCAACGGTCGCACCGCAATCCTTCCTTGAGAAGCTCAGGGTCAAACCGACGGCCTTCCTTTGGTTTTTCATTTTTCGATTCCGATTCGTCCATCTTTTCTGCCTCTCCCAATCAATCGCAAATAATACTCACCACTCACCAGTTAACCAATTAACCACTCACCATTTATCTTTTGTCTTGTGTCTTTAGTCTTGTGTCTTCTGCAATTTTCCGTGCTCAAAATAAGCCCAATCCATTATAATGTCAACGAGCGATTCCAAAATATCCTTTACTGTGCAGGGCAATTGTTTTAGCATATTGTTATGATTGAGAAGGTCGTTACAAAGTGTAATTTGCAGGACTGGTGTAAGGTTAAGGATGACCTGAACTACTGGTTGAGTAAGACCCCACAGCAGCGTATCGAAGCTGTAGAATACCTAAGAAGCCAATATTATGGAAATTCAGCCGGACTTCAAAGAACTGTTCGCGTTGTTAAACGCTCATAATGTAAATTATGTTATTGTCGGGGAACTTATGGTGATGTACCGGTCTATTTCCTTGGCCGTAAAGAATTCCTTGCCAACAAAAAAGCCTTAGGAAGAAAAAAAGACCTGGCAGATATAGAAGCCCTCGGTGAAGATTGATACGACTGTTCTCGTCATTGCGAGCGAGGCGAAGCCGAGCGCGGCAATCTCAACTTCTCAATCCTCTATGCCTTTGTGCCTTTGCCCCTGATTTTCATGTTCAGAATAAATCCAACCTGCTATACTGTCAACGAGCAAATTCAGTATCTTAAACGGGTCACGAGCGACGAGGCACGGGCCACGAACTATGGTTGATAAAGAACAATTTGAAACTCTCGGCGACGGGGTATTGGTAAGAGCGCCTGCCAAAATCAATTTGTCTCTGCTTGTGGTCGGCAAACGTCCGGATGGTTTCCACGAATTAGAAACGATAATGGCCAAGGTCAACTGGTACGACGAAATCCTCATCGAACCGGGCCAAAAAGCCGACGTCGAACTCGTCTGCCAAGGCCCACACTGGGCGCCGGAAGGCAAGGAAAATCTCATCTACCAGGCTGCCAAACTGCTCTTGAATAGTTGCGGTGTGTGGACTGATATCAAAATCACCCTGACAAAAAATATCCCCGCCGGCTCAGGACTCGGCTCAGCAAGCAGCAATGCAGCGGCAACCCTTATGGGACTAAACCAATACCTGGCTCTAAAACTTCACAATCGCCGGCTCGCCGAACTGGCATCGCAACTCGGCAGCGATGTGGCCTTCTTTTTGGGTGGGCCGTTGGCGTTTTGTAAAGGAAAAGGCGAAAAAATAAAAAAATTAGACAAAAATTTTAATTTTCTAAGTCTTTTGATACTTCCTGACGTAAGTCTTTCTACGCAAAAGGTTTACACTAATTACAAGCACAATCAGCCCCTCTATGAAAAGCTCAGCACTCAAATAAACAGCTATATCCGAAAAAACAGAATTGATTTAGTGGCGAAGATGTGCGCAAATATGCTGGAAACAAGTTGTTTCAGTTTGGTGGAAGGTCTTGCCGAACTGAAAGCAAAAATTGAGTCGCTGGGTATCGGGCCCTGTTGCCTGAGCGGTAGTGGTCCAACAATGTTTCTTATCATCGAGAGCGGGGATGAAGAGATAGCCAGGCAATACAAACACAAACTTGTAGAAAAAATTGGCTGCAAAAGCATTATCGCCAGTAACAATAGATGGTGAACTTTTAAGCGAGGCAAAGAAAATGAAAATCACTGAGGTCAGAGTCAAATTGATTAGCAACAAAGATGACAGGTTAAAAGCTTTTTGCTCAATAACGATGGACAATGAGTTTGTGGTCCGCGACATCAAGGTCATCGAAGGTACGAATGGCTACTTCGTCGCTATGCCTTCCAGGAAAATGAGCGACCACTGTGACAAGTGCGGAGGCAAAAACCATCTCAGAGCCAAATACTGCAATAACTGCGGAGCGGCTCTTCAGGAAAACAGGGCAAAAAAGGATTTCAAAGGCAGAATGAAGCTGCACGCCGATATCGCCCATCCGATAAATGCGGAATGCAGAAAAAGAATTCAGGGAAAAGTTACCGCCGCTTTCAAAGAAGAGATGGAAAAATCAAAGAAGCCGGGCTACAAACCCGTCGATATGGATGAGCTGGATGATGATGTTCCTGAAATAGTCTCGTAGTTAAAGAGACGCCACTTTGCAGTAAATCGCAAAATTGGAAACCCAAAAAACCAAAAGGTCGAATACAAACACGCTGCCGACCAGACACCTATTGAGACTCAACCACTCCTTAATTGTTTATCAGGCTTGGCCCAAAGCAGCCCCCCTTATGCGGTAAGGTCCTCGAGAACCCTATCGAGGGCAACATCCAAATGCTCGTTGAAATCGTATTTACCTTCTGTAAGCTGCTGGCGGACGTCAAGAACTTTCTCTTTGCGGACCTCCGGCAGCGAAGAAATCTTTTTTAACACCTGGCCAATAGGTGTAGTATTGAGATTTTCGAGAATCTGCTCCATAATTAAATCCTTATCCGGAGCAAGGCTATCTTCGACATGATCCACTTGGCGATTTTGGCCCTTAAAACGGCTTCTGGAATCAAAATCGGGCATTCAGACTACCTTGCAAGATAAGCTTTAAGGCGAAAAATCCCTTTCCCCCTCAAAGCCAATAACCACTATATCTTGTGTGTCCCCTTAATCCGTTAGGAGGCCCCAAATAACCTACTAATACTGGTATCGACAACAATGGCCTGAAAACTTTAGAAAAGTTTGGTACTTAGCTAACTTTTGTGAAAGGCTAAAGTTATGCAAATTCGCTGCAAAATACCGCTTATCAATACTAAAAACCGGCATTAAAAGAAAACCCATTTTAACAGCAGAGACAGCTACAAAAGTCTGTCTGGGGAAATTAGGCAATATACTATATATAGTGATAGCTAAAAATTGCTGAGCACAAGAAATTTGAAGCGTTTTGTCGAACTTTGGGGTGCTTGTGGACCCTGGTATTCACCCATAATCGGACCAGCCGGAAAGCGGATATTCACTTGCGCTTCGATATTTAGTTTTTCAGAATTCTTGTAAATTATTATAAGTTTTTAAATTACAAGAACATAAGTGCAAGAGGCAGTGATTTTGAAAATGAGTATTTTTTGGCGTTTTTCGGCATTTTTTCGGAAAAACTCATACAAATTCGCATTTTTTGACAATCTTAGAACAAAGGCATATAATTCTTGACAGGAAAGTGGTTGATTTAGTATAAATAAGATTGTTGAGGTTTGTGTCCGAACGTATGGGTGTCAGCAGATTCCGGTCTGCTGAGATGTGGAATCTTTGCAGATTTTTTCATAGAGGAGGAGCTATTATGTAGAGTACGGAGTTGTAGAGGACACTTTGTGCTCGCACCTGCCTGCACCTGTCGGTTTCGCAGGCACAGGTGCGGTAACGCGAGCACAGGTACTTCGCAGTGAAGAAATCTTACATTTCAATTAACAACCTATATTTAATTCTTAAAAGGAGGACTATTATGTCTAAGAAATTGATTTATTTGTTTTTCTTTTGTTTGGGTGCTGAGTATAGCGGGCAACGCCTTAGCTGATATGTTATTTTTTTGTGGTATTTTTTTGAAGGAGGTTGTGAAATGAGAAACTTAAGAGTTGTAGTAGTGGTTCTTGCGATTGTGGGCGTCTCCTCAGTCGCATCGGCAAGTGAGTTTATGGAGGATTTCGAGTCCTATGCCGCCGGCAGTGAGATGCACGGCCAGGGAGGATGGAAAGGCTGGGACAACGATGTAGCTTTTGGCGCGCCGGCATCGGATTTGTACGCTTTCAGTGGCTCGACTTCGGTCGAGATCATCAGCAGTGCCGACTTGGTGCACGAGTTTGACTTGGCCGGCGGGATGTGGGAACTCTCGGCCATGCAGTACATTCCCTCGGGCACCACTGGTGAAAGCTACTTCATCTTGCTGAACACGTACAGCGACGGTGGCACCAATGACTGGTCCGTACAGACGAACTTTAACTTGGGTACCGGAGTAATCACTCCCTGGAACAGTGCCACCACAGCAAACATATTGTATGACCAGTGGGTCGAACTGAAATTCATTATCAACCTGGACAACAACACCGTCGACGAGTACTACAATGGCACACTGATTGTCACCCGCGAGTGGGACGACAATGATCACGGCACACTTCAATGCATTGACCTGTTCGGCAACGGTGCATCGTCGGTCTATTACGACGATATTACGATAGTGGCCCCCTCCGGCGCCTACAATCCCGTTCCTGCTGATGGTGTTATGCTTGCCGAGACGTGGGTGAACCTTAGCTGGACGCCGGGAGGTCATGCGGTCTCACACGATTTGTACTTTGGCGAGAATTTTGACGATGTGAACGAGGGCACCGGCGAGACATTCAGAGGCAATCAACTCTCGACGAATTATATTATCGGCTTTCAAGGATTTCCTTATCCGGATGGTCTTGTTACAGGCACGACTTATTATTGGCGCATCGATGAGGTCAATGATCTGAACCCAAATAGTCCGTGGATAGGAGATGTCTGGAACTTCACAGTTCCCCCCAAGACTGCGTATGATTCCGACCCGGCTGATGGTGCCAAGTATATGGACCCGGATGTGGAACTTAGCTGGATGGGAGGTTTCGGTGCGAGTTTACACACCGTATATTTCGGTGACAATTTTGACGATGTAAACAGTGCTACCGGGGGTCTGCCTCAGGCAGAGGCAACCTATACTCCCGGCACACTTGAGTTAGAGAAGGTTTATTACTGGCGAATCGATGAGTTCGACGGCACCACCACACTTAAAGGTGATGTCTGGAGCTTCAGAACATTGCCTATTGTACCCATTACTGAACCTGATCTTATTGGCTTGTGGACGCTTGACGAAGGTATGGGCACAACTGCTCTTGATTGGTCCGGGCATGGCAATCACGGGACACTATTTGGTCCGCAATGGGCTATCCCCGGTCTGCTTGGTAATGCCGCAATGGACTTCAGAGATGGCGGCTACGTGGCGATTCAGAATCTCAGCTACAACAGCACGGACAACACTGAGTTGACTGTCTGCGCCTGGATTCGCACGAGCAGTAGCGGTGACCAGTACATTGCCTCGTTTGACCGCAACGAGTATTGGCGCCTGGAGATTAACGGTAATGGTGCCGGTCCCGGCCAGGTAGGCTGGGATGTGATGACCAGTTCCGGCCAGGTGGATTACGGCAGCAGCACTCGCGTCGATGATGGGCTGTGGCATCATGTGACGGGTGTATATGACAATGGCAGGCTGACTATATACATCGATGGCCGTCCTGAGGCATCAACTTCCGGTGGCAACACTTTTGGAAGCGGAAACACCCGTTTTGGCTTCATTGGTGCTAACTCCGAAGCAACCAGCTTCAACGGAAGCAGAGGCAGCGGTTCTCCAATTTCCGGCGACATTGATGAGCTGCGCATCTACAACAAGGTGCTGACGGTCGAAGAGATTATGCTGGCTATGCGAGGTGACCCATTACTTGCCTGGGGTCCGAACCCAAGTCAAGGCTCAAAAATGTACATCAGAGATGCAACGCCCCTCAACTGGTTGGCGGGAGATAATGCATCTCAGCATGATGTTTACTTCGGAACTGATAGAGATGCCGTTGCCGATGCCGATGCATCCGATACGACCGGTATATATCGAGGCCGACAGGGTGTTACCATTTACACTCCACCCGAAGTTGAATGGGGCGGCGGGCCTTACTACTGGCGTATCGATGAGTACAATACCGACGCGACAATCAGCAAAGGCAACGTATGGAGCTTCTCGGTAGCCGACTTCATTGAGATAGACGACATTGAGGACTACAACGACTATCCGCCCGACGAGATATTCAGTACATGGATAGATGGATTTGGGACCACGACAAACGGTGCTCTGATAGCCCATGACGACCCACCTTTCGCCGAGACGACGGTCGTTCACGGCGGCAGGCAGTCGATGGCGTATCGCTACGACAACAATCTTAAGTACTCTGAGGCAACCATGACGTTGGTCTCGGCGCGTGATTGGACCGAGGAAGGTGTTGGTGTACTGTCGCTGTGGTTCTGCGGCGACACATCTAATGCTGCTGAGCGGATGTATGTGGCTCTCAACGGCAGCGCGACGGTCTATCACGATAATCCCAGTGCAGCACAGATAGATACCTGGACGGAATGGACTATCGACCTGCAGGAGTTTGCGGCCCAGGGCGTGAACCTTGCCAATGTCAATACGATTTCTATTGGTTTCGGTGATAAGAACAATCTTCAGGCTGGTGGTTCCGGTATGGTGTTATTTGACGATATTCTTCTGTATCGGTTGGCACCACCATACCCAGAACCGGATTTTTAGTTCTGGATTTAGGTGACAATTGAGACTGCATGGTTGATGTAACAGATTTGCTTCAATTCGGGGCTTATACTGAATATTTCGGTATAAGCCCCATTTATTTTAGCGCAATAACGGATGAACTCCAGATAAACCAACAGGAGATTAGACCAGTTCACGGTTTTTTGTAGGACTGCTCTGAATGGGGTCTATCTGTATCCCGGATTTTCTGTGTTCAGTCATATCGGCAAGGTGGCTTAAGCACAACCCTGACCACGTCTCCATAGTATCTCGGACTTCTTGCAGCTCGGCAGGTGTCATAAAGGCCATTTGGGTAATCATCTGTTCTCGCTTGTTAACCTTTGGTGCATCCAGAATCCAATAGTGGACTATTCCGAGGTGTACACGTCCAACCTCGTTGGACTCGTCATTTAGGAGGGCAACGACGCGTTCAGTGTGGCTCGTTTCTACGGACACTTCCTCCGCCACTTCTCGCTCAACGGCGGCAAGGTAGGTTTCGTAGAAGTCGGCATTGAATAAGGGCATGTCATCAGCAGGGTTTATATGGCCTCCTATACCGATGGATCTGTGCCCGACAAGCCGCGTCTCTCCGGCTCGCCTTCCTCTAACGTAGCTAAGGTACTTCCCGTCACAAGCCATGATAACGTAGGGAATGAGCTGCTTATAGGCAGGGTCTTTTTCCGCTTGAGACCTTGGCATGAAACGTGGAACGCCCGGAACAAAGAGCTTGCGGAGATAGCTATCCACGTCGAATGTGAGTCCCTGAAACATCCCGACATGTTCAAGGACTTTTCGCTCGACAACTAGTACCTGTTCTTCTTGGGCCATGCGGTTACTCCTTACTTATCATCGAGACAACAATCTCTGTTGTCGCAGCATCGCGTTGCCCGCCGTATTTGCTGTCGGATTCCATATTATAGAATAAAAAATTTTTGTCACGACACAAATAATCACGTCATGCCCGTTAAATCCTATGAACCGGAGCCTGTCAAGGGTATTTTTTCACTTTTCTGCTCTAAAAGGTATGTATAACTCGAGAGATTTTGCTTGACGCCAAAGTAGTTGATTTGATATAAATAAGAGTAGTGAAGCTTGTGTCCGCGTATGATGAGTATCAACGGGTTTTGGTCATCTGACGTGCGGAATATTTGTTGTTTTTCGATAAAGGAGGAGTTGTTATGTATTATGCGAGGTACAGAGTTGTAGAGGACACTTCGTTCTCGCACCTGTGGTAACGCGAGTACAGGTGCTTAGGAGTGAAGAAATTTTACATTTCAATTAACAACCTATATTTATTTTTTGAAGGAGGATTATTATGTGGAAAATGATTTATCTGGTTTCTTTTGTTTTTGTGCTGGGTATAGTTCTGACAAGCGCAGCAAATGCTGCCGGCCCTGATCTTTTGGGCTGGTGGAGGCTTGACGGCGACGCCAGCGATAGTTCCGGCAATAACCACGATGGCACCATTTTTGGCGACCCACAGTGAGTGGCTGGGAAGATAGGCGGCGCGCTGGAGTTCGACGGCACCGATGACAAAATAGAGATGCCTGGTACTACTGAAGCAGAAGGTTTTGGTTTCACAGGCGAGGTAACCTGGATGGTCTGGTTTAAGACTTCCGCAGGTTCCAGTATAAAAACAATTATTTGCCAGGGTCCTGCCGGGGCGGAACACGTGCAGGGTAATAGATCAATCAATATTGAAGTCTCAGGCGTGATCATGGTGCGAGCTCATAGCGTTGGGGCTTTGACATCTCTCAACTCCAGTGCTGTCGTGAATGACGACGAGTGGCATCATGTGGCCGTTACGATTGCTTTTGAAACGGACGGAACCAATGATGCAATGAAGGTCTATATTGATGGTGACCTGAGCAAAGGCTATGAGGTAGATACAGTAGATATTAACCTACATAGCGGTGCCGCCACTGATTTCATCATAACTCTTGGTGCCAGAGGTACCACTCCTTTTGATGGCCTGATTGATGATGTGCGCATCTACAGCCGGGCACTGTCGGAGGCCGAGATACTGGCCGCTATGGAAGGTGCTGAAGGATTTCCCTATGCCTTTGGTCCCGCCCCGGTCGATGGTGCCATGCTTGAGGCCACATGGGCAAGCCTTGGCTGGCGCGCGGGAGATTTTGCTCTCTCGCACGATGTGTACATCGGCGAGAATTTTGACGATGTGAACGACGGAACAGAAGGGACGTTCTTAGGCAACCAGGCCACAACAAAGCTTATTGTTGGCTTTCTCGGATTTCCTTATCCGGATGGCCTTGTTCCGGGCACAACTTACTATTGGCGAATCGATGAGGTCAATGATCTGGACCCGAATAGTCCCTGGAAGGGCGATGTCTGGAGCTTTACGATTCCCCCCAGGACTGCCTATAATCCCGAGCCGGCTGACGGCGTCAAATTTGTGAAACCGGATGTGGAGCTCAACTGGACGGGTGGCTTCGGCGCGAAACTGCACCATGTGTATTTCGGCGACAATTTTGATGATGTGAACAGTGCTGTTGTGGGTCTGCCCCAGTCAGAGACAACCTATACTCCCGGCACACTTGAATTAGATAAGGTTTACTACTGGCGTGTCGATGAGTTCGATGGAGTCGCGACCCATAAAGGCAATGTCTGGAGCTTCAAAACCCTACCTGAGATACCTATTACTGACACCAATCTTATTGGCTGGTGGACGCTTGACGAGGGTATGGGCACTACTGCCGTGGATTGGTCCGGGCATGGCAATCACGGGACACTCTTCGGTCCTCAATGGGCCATCCCTGGTTATCTTGGTGATGCCGCCCTGAAAATGAACGGTGGCTATGTGGCAATTCAGAACCTCAGCTATAACGACCCGAACGGCACGGAGGTGACTGTCTGTGCCTGGATCCGCACCAGCAGCGCGGCCAACCAGTACATTGCCTCGTTTGACCGTGACAGCTACTGGCGTCTGGAGATCAACGGCTACGGTGGTGGTGATGGCCAGGTGGGCTGGGATGTGATGACCAGTTCAGGACAGGTTGATAACGGTAGCAGCAGACGCGTGGATGACGGGCTGTGGCACCATGTCTGTGGTGTGTTCGACAATGGACTGCTGACCATCTATATCGATGGTTTTGCAGAGCCTTCGGCCTCGGGAGGCCCAACCTTTGGTAGCGGCGAGATGCGTTCTGGCTTCATAGGTGGTAATTCCGAAGCAGGTGGCTATAACGGCGGGCCTCCTGTTCAACACATCGACGAGCTGCGTATCTACGACAAGGCACTGACGCAGGAAGAAATCGAAGTCGCTATGCGAGGCGATCTGCTGCTTGCCTGGAACCCGAAGCCGAGTCAGGGCTCAATACTGTACATCAGAGATGCGACTCCCCTTAGCTGGTCGCCGGGAGATAATGCATCTGGGCACGATGTTTACTTCGGTACCGATAGAGACGCCGTTGCTGATGCTGATGCATCCGATACGACCGGCATATATCGAGGCCGACAGGGTGTTACAATTTACACTCCATCCGAAGGCGTTGAATGGGGCGGTGGGCCTTACTACTGGCGTGTCGATGAGTATAATACCGACGCGACAATCAGCAAAGGCAACGTATGGAGCTTCTCGGTAACCGACTTCATTGAGATAGACGGTATTGAGGACTACAACGACTATCCGCCCGACGAGATATTCAGTACGTGGATAGATGGATGGGAAGTCCCGACGAATGGCTCTATGGCAGGTCATGCTGAACCTCCTTTTGCCGAGACTACGATTGTTCACGGCGGCTCTCAATCGATGCCGCTTTATTACGAGAACAATTTCAAGTACTCTGAGGCAGCCATGACGTTGGTCTGGCCGCGTGATTGGACAGAAGAAGGTGTTGGAGTATTGTCGCTGTGGTTCTATGGTGATGCCTCTAATGCTGCTGAGCGGATGTATGTGGCTCTCAACGGCAGCGCGGTGGTCTATCACAATAATCCCGACGCGGCGTTGATAGATACCTGGACGGAATGGACTATCGACCTGCAGGAGTTCACAGGCGTGAACCTTGCCAATGTCAATACGATTTCTATTGGTTTCGGCGATAAGAATAATCTGCAAGCCGGCGGTTCAGGTTTAGTCTTTTTTGATGATATTCGTCTGTATCGGACGGCACCGGAACCAGAGCCGCAACAGTAAGTCGAGATTTAGGTAGCCCCCATTGCTTCTTGCGAAGCAAGATATGGGGGCGTGGTTGATACAGCAGATTCGTGTCAATTCGGGGCTTATACCGATTGATTCGGTGTAGGCCCCTTTGTAATTTATTCCACTAAAAAGCGGCGGATCTGCGATACGCCTGTTGGAAGTCCGTCGATGCGGCCTGTCCGTCAGGCCTTCTTTGATTGTGTAGAATTGCCGGACTGGTCCGGCGCCAGACGGAGCGCCGGATGACGCACGTATGTATCCATATTGATAATTGATTATTGCGTAGAGTGGAGAATTAATCTTGGATTAACGCAGATTTAATTTTAATTGAGCTTGACAATTTCCTTTAGATATGATAAGTTGTACTTTGTAGAGGTATAACGAGAGTGTTATGCTCTCGACTACCGGGTTTTTCATCACGCCATCAACAGGGCTATTTGGGACACCAAATAAGGCAAGAGGAGGTTCAAAACGGCTAATATAATAAATCTAAAGGCCTGATTGGCCATTTCGACATTACTTGGTAACGCTGTTTTCGTGTCGAAAGACTAAAAGAAAGGTAGGGGTATTATGAAGCATTCCATTAACCAAAGAAAATTAGCTGCCGTTACATCGATTGGGTTGTGCTTATTTTTCTATTCTGTTCTCTTAGCCGAGCCTGTTAGCGTTGAGCAGGTATATAAAGTTGCGGAAACGTTTATCAAGGTGCAGGATGCCCGTCAGGAAAAACAAATAATGCTGCTTTCAGTAAAAGGCGAAAAGAAAGTGCCTGTCAGAGAATTCAAGGCTGCGGGTCTAAGAGAGATTCGTGGTGATGATGGGATGGTTCTTGCATACGTTACCGAACTGGAGCCAGGCGGGTTTATCGCGACCTCTGCAGATACAGATATCACTCCGATTATCGCTTATTCTTTCAAGAACTCTTTTCCGGGCGACAAAGACAAAAAAAATCCGCTATACCGTATGTTAAAAGAGGACATGAGGCTAAGGGCAAAGGCGTTGGCGGAACTTGGTGGACCCAACACGAAGGGAAACAACAAACTGTGGAATTTTTATGCGAACGAAGATCCAGGAGATTCCGTGAGCCAGACATTCCAGCAGTGGCCTCAAGAGAACACGACTTCCACCGGCGGGTGGCTGGAAAGCACGTGGGACCAGAAGCCACCTTACAACGACTTTTGTCCGCTCGATCCGGTTGATGCCAACAGAACTTATGTGGGCTGTGTGGCGACGGCGATGGCACAGGTGATAAATTATCATCGGCAATGTAATGTAAGTTTCGACGAGGACGATGAGTTTACAACCTACAGCGGTATCGATATCGACAAAGACAGCGACATATACGATTTCCCCTCTTTCGAGGAGCTGAACGAGCACCTTGAGGATTTGCGACTTAAATACAGCAGGCAGATTGAGCCGAATGATACGGATGTCGCCGCACTTAGTTTTGCCTGTGGTATCGCCATGGAAATGGACTACACAAGCGAGGGCTCTGGTGCTTCACCTTACGATGCGCGGTACGCGTTGCGTTACAAGTTTGGTTTTCATTCGGCCGACATGACCGGTGGTCTGTCACATGAATTTTATTGTGCGCTGCAGGAGAACATGATTAATCGACTCCCTGTTTTTTTAGCTATCAGTCCGACGGATGGCTATGGCGGACACGCCCTTGTTTGTGACGGCTATAATACGAACGGTGAGTATCACCTTAATTTCGGCTGGGGTCCAGGCCGCCCTGAAGAAATGACCGAGGTATGGTATCACCTTCCAAGCAACCTTCCATCCGACTTAAACATCGTTACTGAAGTCATTTTGAACATTCAACCTGTTCCGGCGACTATTAAGCCCGACCCGTCGTCGCTGAGATTTTACTGTGTTCCGGGGGAGGAGTCCGAATCCGAAACGCTGTTTATCAAAAACAATACAGCCGAACAAGTTGTTATAAACTCGATTTCCTGTTCGGAGGGATTTTTAATCTCCACCTCAGATGACGGATACTCGGACTTCATAGATTCTCTTGAGATACAACATCCGGGACAGGAGGCTTCGATTAATGTGAAGTTCTGCCCGGACGAGGCGGGGGGGTATTATGGAACTCTTGCGATTGATTATGGCCAGGGGAATACCCGGCATGTGATTTTAAACGGACATTCCTTCACCGGCGGGACGGAAATCGAAGAGGGCGAAGTATCCGAAACTTGGACAGATGCTAATTCACCCTACTTTATATCCGGGGACATTGAAGTGCCGGAAGACGCCGAGCTGATTATTGAACCGGGGGTTAAAGTTTTGTTCGTGGGACCATACAGCATGACCATCGGTGAGAACGCTCGGCTGGCCGCCGAGGGAAATGAGAATAACCCGATAGAATTTACAACGCTGCATAAAGACTTAGGCTGGGGCGGGCTGCGGTTTCTGGACTCCGGAGACGATGACGTATTGATTCACTGCTCAATCAGTTATGCCAAGAAAAACGCCGGGCTGCTAACACGTTATTATTATCCTCTGGGGGACGAGGGTAAAGACAGCTGCGGAGGAGGCATATTTTGCTACGCTTCGAGCCCTATCATTACGAATTGCAAGATTACCAATAACATAGGCGACAAGGGGGGAGCACTCTACTGCAATGAAAGCTATCCCGTAATCAGCAATACCCTGATAGCGAACAATACCTCGTTAGGAAGCAGCCCGCAATGCGGCGGGATATGCACCGAGGGGTGGGGCGCCCCTGAAATCATAAACTGTACCATAGTAAACAATTCGCCCGGCGGTATTTTCACGGTCTCCGGAGACGGAGTGGACATGACGAACTCTATTGTATGGGGCAATGAGAGATACCAGATCGAAACGGATGAGTCTGTGCCGGTGGTGTCTTTTTGTGACGTTCAGGACGGTTACATCGGGGAAGGCAATATCGATGTTGACCCTTGTTTCTTTGACCCCAGTACAGACGTCGGAGTGGGTTACGAAGGGTCATCCGCCAACTGGATGCTGCAAAGCTCCTCGCCGTGTATAAATTCCGGCACAGAAACATATCTTCCGGAAACCGACCTTGCGGGCAGTGAAAGGATTTACAGTGATATAGTGGATTTGGGCGCTTACGAAAATCAATCAGACCTGCCGTTGATTACCATCACCCCCGCAGGCACAGTGGACGCGGGTTTTGTTGCCCTTGATACGGAATCGACCACTGTGCTTGATATCACAAACACAGGTAAGGTGGATTTACAGGTGGATGACCTGAGCATTTCTGATGCGAATGGTGTTTTTTCGATAGTCACCGGCGTACAGAATCATCTTCTGACGCAGGGTGATACGGTCCAGGTAGAGATTGGATTTACACCGACGCAAGAGAAAAGCTATACCGGCAGTGTTTATATTCATTCAACCAGCAGCAATACCCCTAGCAAAGAAGTCGTTCTCAAGGGAGTGGGGGTATCGGGAACGATTATCGAAGGTGGCGACGTCAGCGGTGCATGGAAGAAAGAAGAGAGTCCCTATACAATTACGGGAGATATCACCATTCCCAGAGGGAGAACATTAACAATTGAGCCGGGAGTGGTGGTCAAATTTGCAGGTCATTTTGGATTGACGGTTGGTTACAGGGCGACTTTGCGCGCCCGGGGTACTGAGACGGAGCATATCTTATTTACAGCGATGGATACCGAGGAAGGATGGTTCGGCATACGTTTTGTAAATAGTGGTGCCGATGACGTATTGCAGCATTGCACTATCGAATACGCCAGGAAACCATACAACGCGGGAAGCGGCTATCTGGATTTGTTAGGCGGAGGGATTCTGTGCTGCAGCTCATGGGAAGCCGAACCAAGCTACGGGGTTCCTTCCAATCCAACTATCGACCACTGTCTGATTGCCAATAACTATGCATTATCCGGTGGCGGGATTATGTGCATGGACGAATCGGAGGCGGAGATTACGAATAATACGATCGTTGATAACTCAGCATTTCTGGACGGTGGAGCCATTTACATATCCGGTGCCTCTCCCACGATAGCCAACAATGTCATTGCCCATAATTCCGGGCTTGACTCCGGGGGCATCCTAAACTGGTACGGAACTCCTTCGATTATAAACAATACCATCGTTCACAATAGGCCGAATGGGCTGTATCTGGGACCGACGCCGTTTGTCTGGGGCTCAGAGGGTGGCCAGCCTGTCTTGAATAATATCATCTGGCAGAACGAAATATACGTGTATTGGTATGTCTATCCGGAAGATTATGATATTCGCTTCAATAATATTCAAGGCAGCTGGGAAATAGAAGACGAAGATGAGGAGGAAGAGGAAGGAAAAGAAAAAGAGGACGAAAGCGGTAACATCAATGTCGAGCCTTGCTTTGCAGACCCTGAAAACAGGGACTACCATCTTAAATCACAAGCCGGCAGATGGGACCCCGCCAGCCAATCCTGGATGCAGGATGATATAACAAGCCCCTGTATTGATACGGGGGACCCGGATACTGAAATTGGTTCAGAACCATCGCACAATGGTGACATAATTAATATGGGTGCGTATGGCGGCACTGCTGAGGCGAGTAAAAGCCCTGAAAACTGAGCGCTATTGCTTGATTTGGACAAGAGTACAAAGTAGATTTTGATATATAACAACTCGTTCGGCTCAGAAACATCCGCTGAGCGTCGGCGGGCGAGGGGGGAATATCGAATTTCAAATTCCAGATGCTACTGTAGCGAGCACTCGCTACGAAGCACGAGTCTCAAATTTAAGATTGTGCTCAAAGAAAACAGAGGATTTACCAGGCGAGATGGCAGTTATAGTGTCGGTAGAACAGGCCGATTGAGCGCATAGCAATTATGGCGATGACCTGAACTGCAAGGTTCATCGCCAGATGGCCTGTGGTTGTTAGCAACTCGGCGCCGGTGTATTGGGTCGTCTGGGTTTCGAGAAGAGCGGCAGCGATAAGTAAAACCACCGTCATGACATACGGGATAAAGGCTCTAAATACAGGACGAAGAAGGTAATCGGGCCTGAACATAGTAATATCTTTGCCGATGGCTGTAGTTAATATTGCTATTGGAAATAAGAACAGGCCAAGGATAAAGAAACCCTGTAACAGCAAACGGAAACCGATTTCGGCCTGCCAAATATTCTCCAAAGTCAAGCCTTCGTCTTTGAGCAGCACAAATGTGATTATGAATGGGAGCTGGACGATGGCCATAGTACAGGAGAAAAGAAAAAACGGTTTGATGATGTACCATACGAAGGTAACGCTCGTTCCGAGGTAAATTTCGGGCAGCTTGTCTATCTCGAAAGCCGTCTCGTAAATAATATTGAGGTAAAATCCGAGCAGCCAGCCCCAGACAGCATAATTTGTCACGAAAGCACAACAGGGCGAACCTGCTGTGAAGAATTTGAAGCATACCACCGCAATTACAAAGACCAGCGGAGTTATGTTTTCAGAGTCGAAAAACAGCTTCCAATTGTCAATAAACACAGCGCGATAAAAGCCGGGAAGAACCTCGCCTTTTTCTTTTGGCAGTTCGACTTTTTTCGGCTTTTTGTAGTTTTCGGAAGGGATAATGAAGAGCTGGCCGCAGTTTGTGCATCGTGCGCGTTTTCCGGAGTGTTTATCAGGAAATCCGATTATCTCGTTGCAGTTGGGACAAAAAAACTGGATTGTCATATAATCGTATTGCGAATATCGTATATTGTATTGCGTTTTCTTCTCACGTGATAGGCATCACGCACAATGCACGACGCATTTAGTCCCGCTGCATACAGTCAGCGAAGCTTTTGAGATTGTTGGCCCATTTTTTGGCCTCCAACAAGTCAACCTTGTCCTGTTTTACGAGCATAGCCAGGTGTTTTTCCATCGTTATCATTTTTTCGTCGGGCCTGTTTCGAGTTCTCGATTGCAGTTGTGAATAAATTTGCTCTATTTTGCCGGTGCGTATGAGGTTGGCACAGGCGTAGTTGTTGTTAAGGATTTCCATTGCTACAAGTCTGCCGGTTGCGTCTTTTTTGGGCACAAGCTTCTGGCATACAATATAAGCAAGTCCCAGTGACATTTGATTGCGGACCTCGGCCTGTCTGCCCGAGGGGAAGTAGTCGAGTATCCGGGTTACCGTGCCGGTCGCATCTCTCGTGTGCAGGGTGGAGAAGACCAGGTGGCCTGTCTCAGCGGCCATAAGTGTCATAGATATCGTCTCGGCGTCACGCATTTCGCCGACGAATATTACGTCAGGGTCCTGGCGCAGCATTTCTTTCAAACCATCAAGAAAGGATGCAACGTCCCTTCCAAGTTCACGTTGCGAAGTAATCGAGTATTTTTGAGGGAAGATGTATTCGATGGGGTCCTCGACGGTCATAATTCGGCAGGCACTCTTTACGCTGATTCGGTGGATTAGTGAGGCAATCGTCGTAGATTTACCGGCGCCTGTGATGCCGGTCAAGAGAACCAGGCCGTGCTTGCGATTGATGATGTCTTCCCAGATGTTATTTGGGAAACCGATTTCTTCTATTTTTGGGATATCCAGCGATAAGGCCCGGATTGCCCCTGCTATGCCATCGTTTTCCCTGAATATGTTGATTCGAAACTGCAGTGAACCAAGGCGATAAGAGCAGTCCACGCTGTGTCGGGCACGGAACTTGCGCAGATTTTCGTTGCTTAGAAGCGCATAGAGAAGCTGCTTTGCTATCTGCGGTGTTACAGTTGGGCCTTTAAGTTTTACCAGGTTGCCGTCGATGCGGTATGCAGGCGGGGCATCGACCTTGATATGCAAATCCGAGACCCGCATTGCACCGTGCTTTTCAAAGTAAGTCAGCATATCAAGAATGCTAAGCTTGCCCTGCTCTTTGGTCGGATAAACCTTTGCTGAAGCAGAATATTCTTCGGCCATATTTGCCTCCGCTGGAATTAGTCTTTAGTGAGTAGTATTTGGTCAATAGTATTAATCGAAAAATCCCTTTGAGACGATTTTGAAAAGTTTGGTAATAGTATATCACCGCAACTGTACTAAAGCAAAAGGCAAATTTTAAGCGAGGCGCACAGCATCGAATTTTTTATGTAATTTACTTGACAGCGAGGAGTGAGAGTGTATAATTATTATGTGAACTTTCGAGATTTCCAACGGCGATCAACAAGGAGAATAGGGTATACAATTCGTTTTTCTTGCGTTTATGCAGTTCTTGCAGCAGAGTAATCCTGGAGCATCAGGTGCGCTATAAATACCAACAAATTTTTGAGGATAGGAAAAAGTGAAAGTTGGGAAAAATGTAGCTACCTGGTTAATGATTTTGGCATTTTTTGCGGCGATAGAGACTGGCGCAATGGCTGAGGGAAGGGCCATCTACACTGATATTGATGCCACAGGTGCAAAGGATGATTTGTTGCTGCCAGAGTCGTACGACCTTAGGGAAGATGGCTATGTTACACCGGTAAAGAACCAAGAAGGAGGTACCTGCTGGTGTCACGGGACGATGGCGGCTATCGAAAGTAACCTGCTGATTACAGGCTACTGGGCAGCTTTCGGCAAGAGTGGACAACCCAATTTGGCAGAGTACCATCTCGACTGGTGGAGCGGCTTCAACAAGCACAATAATGACGACAGAATTCCTTCAAGTGGTGCAGGGCTTACAGTTCACGAGGGCGGCGATTATCTGGTCGCCGCTGCGTATATCAGCCGAGGCGAAGGGGTGGTAAGCTGCGCATCTGCGAATGACAGCACCGAGCAAGACAAAATGTGGTATGAGTCTGTGCCGGCCAGAAGCGATGACAGCTACGATATATACTATGTGCATGATATCGAATGGTACACCGCCGGGACAGATCTGAGTAACATCGATACTATCAAGAACAAGATTTTGACCGAAGGCGCCATAGCCACCTGTATGTTCTATTCTAACAACTTCATAGGCAGCAACTACATACACTACCAGCCCCCCACCAACGTCGAACTCCCAAACCACTCGATTCTTATCGTGGGCTGGGATGACGATAAAGTAACCCAAGCACCGGAGGGCAAGGGTGCATGGCTGTGCAAGAATAGCTGGGAGAGTAACTGGGGCATCCTTGGCTACTTCTGGATTTCCTATTATGACAAATGGTGCTGTCAAGACCCCGAGATGGGCGCTGTTTCCTTCCAGGGTGTTGAGCTGAACCCTTACGACAACATCTACTACCACGATTATCACGGCTGGCGCGATACAAAGACGGATTGCAACGCCGCATTCAATGCTTTTACCGCTGAAGCTGCAGAGCAAATAGCAGCGGTCAGCTTTTACACGGCTACAGATAATGTTGACTACACGGTAAAGGTTTACGACCGCTTCGAAGATGGCGAATTGCAGGAATCACTCTCAAGGAAGTCAGGCACCATCGCTCATACCGGATTCCACACTATAGGCCTTGACAGACCTGTTATAGTAACAGAAGGCGACGATTTCTACATTTATCTGGAACTCTCAGCCGGCGGTTACGCCTATGACCGAACCTCGGAAGTCAAGGTTTTATTGGATGAGCCATCAACGCCGGCTGGCTGGCCACCTCCATCAACAGGAGAGCCATTTCCCATAGACCTTCATTCCTTTTCGAGCTTCGGCTATTGGAGTTTAGGCAAGACGTATCTTGAAGGTAGCTCTGGAATCGTTGTGGATTCGACATCTAATCCCTGTGAAAGTTACTACCTCAGTGGCCGCGGCCCAACCTGGCTGGATCTTTATGAGTTCGACAACACAGCTAATTTCTGTATCAAGGCTTTGGCCATGAATGTTATGACAGATTTCAATCAAGATGGCATCACAGACTCGGCCGACTTTGCCATGTTCGCGTCCGCCTGGCTGACCAACTCTGGAGATGACCGGTGGAATCCGGACTATGACGCTAATCTTGATGATACCATTGATATACAAGACCTTGCTTTTTTTACACAACATTGGCTGAAAGATACTCGCCTCCTTGCCTACTGAAGGCTTGACGAAACAGAAGGTGATATCGCCCACGATAGTGTTGATGCAAGAGACGGCGTTGTGATTGGTGAGGCCGTCTGGCAGCCAGATGCGGGTAAAGTCAATGGTGCGCTTCAGTTTGATGGGATAGATGACTACGTTAGCGCACCGTTTATCCGGAACCCGGCGGATGGGGAGTTCAGTGTCTTTGCCTGGATCAAAGGTGGTGCTCCGGGGCAAATCGTCATTTCACAGACGGATGACAACGACAGCGGCGAGACCTGGCTTGGGACGGAACCATCGGAAGGAAAACTTATGACCGGATTAGTGCATCCTCGTATTGGCCGAGTTGTTCCACAACCATTGGTTTCGGAATTCGTAAGCACCGATGGTGCCTGGCACCATATCGGTCTTGTCTGGGAAGGCTCGTACAGGTACCTATACGTGGATGGAGCAGAAGCTGCCAAAGATACAACAGCTCTGCCATACCCGCTGAAATCTTCGGATGGCGGCCTTTACTTTGGTGCCGGCAAAACTCTTGATGCGGGAAGTTTCTTCTCCGGCCTAATTGACGATGTCCGCATCTACAACCGGGCCCTAAGCGCAGAGGACATCGAGGCCCTGGCACGTTAGAGCAGAAGACAGACGACAGAAGGCAGAAGACAGAAGACAGATAGAGGATAAGCACAAAATCCGAAACTCGAAAACTCCATCCTCCGAAGTAAAACTTCTACGGAGGACGGGCGAAACAAATTCGAATGATTAAAATAAAAAATTCAAAACGAGATTGCTTCGCTGCACTCATAATGACAATCATTAAACAGATACCTCGGCTGCGATCGCAATGAAAATGAAGTGGATTTCTGCTTCCGCAGGGTATGTGTTTAGCCTTAATTGTTTTCTTGGTGGCACGGCCATCTTGGCCGTGTTTTCATGGGCTGGAAGCCCATGCCACGTCAGGAAACTGCTGATTCGGTCCACAGGATGGCTTGCGCCACTATCCGGCTAAACACATACTCCGCAGGAATGACAGCGGGGAATGTCGAGGTAAGAACCTGGGGCGGGGGAAAATGACAGGTTGTTTTTTATTTTTTCTTTTTGTCAGTTACCCAATCCTGGAAGTTTTTGGCTAAAACTTCCACATCTTTCTTTTCCATAATGTGGTTGATGATTGCCGGGGGGACTTTGAGCTTTACCATTGCCTTGTGGGCCCTTTGCCAGAGCTGATTTTGCCTGGCCTGCGTATCGGCTAAGTACAGTTCGGTTACCAGCTCGCCCAGTTTTTGGAGCATTATCGTATCAAGATTGTGGTAATAGCCTGATATAACAGCTTTCTGGTATTGTGAATACTCATTTTTGGCCATATTAGCCTTTCTGGGGATTTGGGTTATTTTCGGTTGCCTTTTTTTACAAGAAAGTTTGCGATAAATCAAGTTATCGGCATTATTGAGAGCGATTTTTGCTGGCTTTGTTAGAGTAACCGGCTATAATCTGCGAAAAGTTCCGGTGGTGGGCTGAATTGCGAGGCGAAGTTGGTGTGCTTATAAATAGACCATCTCGTGAAGTCTGAAGCGGGATATGAGAGTTAGTATGCGAAATAGAACGCTGTTTATTTTAGTTTTTTTAGTTTTGCTGTCGGGGCCGGCCTGGTCGGCTATAGACGGTGGGGACGAACCGGTTCCAAAGGCCAACGCCTTTGTCGGTCAGGATTTACACATGGAAGGGCGAGCGGTTATAAGCCATCAGTTGAGCACGGCCGAACATATTCTGGTTTTCAGTGATGGATTTTCGATGTCGATTGGGGCTAATCAGTTTTCCAGTGATAGTGCCGTAGTGTGGCTGGTCCCCCGCTCTGCCCAGACCGTGGAAAACGCGGTTACTACTCTGCGAAGTAGGTCGCTACGTAGCACGAGCCGCCCAAAGTGGAAAGTCGATGACAGGTCTCGTATCGGTTATAAGGCAATGGTATATCTGCAGGGTGGTTTATCGGCCAAGAAAGCCAAAGGCGCCAGGATGACCAGCCTGACGGGGACGGTGATTGAGCAGGGCCGGGTGATGGTGGTTCGGTTCGGTGTCAGCGGGGAGGTTTTTGTAACGGCGGACAAGAGAAAAATAGCCGACCCTCGTGGATTAGCACTTTACGCAGAGGCCTTTTCGGGGCTGCGGACGGTTGGGATTTGGCCGACGAGTGTTGAGGCCGAGCCGCGAGAGCCTGAGCCAGTGGCAGAAATAGTAGGGCCGGAAGAACCGGCTGAGGTTGGTGTTGAGACGGAAGACAAAGAGCCGCACTTCAGGTATCCGATTCACTACTCGGGCGTCGGTGAGATTGCTCCGAAGGTAGAGTGGGACGGGGATGCAAAGATTGGGACGATAATAGGCAGGTTCTATCTGTGGCAAAAACAGGATGAAAAAGGCGGCCTGCTGGAATTGCAGGCTGACAACGCGGTTGTATTTGGTTCCCGGCAGGAGCCCGGAAGCAGTGAGAGGCGAACAGGTGATGAAGGTATTTTTGGCGGCGGGGCCATAGAGGCAATTTATTTGTCCGGAGACGTTTTGATGACTAAAGGGCTGCGAACGATTCGGGCCGATGAAATATATTATGAATTCGAGCAAAAAAAGGCACTTGCAGTGAAGGCTGTGATGAGAAATTTCGATGTGTCCGAAGGGATTCCGATTTATGTCAGGGCGGCAAAGTTAAGACAGTTGGCGGAAAATAAGTTTGCGGCTGAGAATATGACCCTGACAACCAGTGAATTTTACGTGCCTCAGATTTCATTTAACGCATCGAGTGTGATTATCACCGATACGACGAGTCTTGACGAACAACAGGGCAGGGTCTCCAAGAGCAGTTTCGATGCCCAGATGCGCGATGTGCGTCTGAAGATGTACGATAAAACGATTTTCTATTGGCCTTTTATACGTAGTAATCTGCAAAGGCCTGATATTCCGCTCAAAAGTGTACACGTCGGCCGTGACAGTACGTGGGGAACGCTGGTTGAGACGAGATGGTACCTGTCCCGGCTGTTAGGGCTCCAAGAGCCGGAGGGGACGGATAGCACTCTTGCGCTGGATTATTACGGCAAACGCGGTTTCGGCAGTGGAATAGAGCTTGATTATGCAAAAGAGAACTATTTCGGCAGGATTTTAGGCTATATAATTGACGACAGGGGTGAGGACCGGCTTGGCAGACGCAGGAAACATCTTGAACCGGAACGAGAGCTTCGCGGGCGATTCGGCTGGCAGCACAGGCAGTTTCTGCCCTACAACTGGCAGCTTACTACCGAGCTTAGTTATTTATCCGACGAACATTTTCTTGAGGGTTTTTATCGCAGCGAGTTTTATGTCGGCAAGCAGCAGGAGACACTCATTCACATGAAGCGTATAGAGGATAACTGGGGCCTTTCCTTTTTGAGCAAGTTGCGAATCAACGATTTTGCCAATGAGGTTGAAGAATTACCGAGCGCCGAGTTTCACTGGACCGGTCAGTCGTTTTTCGACGATAAGCTGACATTCTACAGCGACAGTCAGGTCAGTCGATTCCGTCAGCGTTACGCTTCGCAGAGTACACCGGCGGGAACACAGCAGTTCTTTACGTTTATGTCAACGAGAAACGAGCTTGATATGCCGATGACGCTTGACAAGGCCAACGTGGTACCTTTTGTGGCCGGGACGGTGGCGTATGAAGACGGACTGGGTTTGTACAGGGAGCTTGATGGTGGAACGGGGGAAAGGGAAGATGGTGTTTGGTTTGGTGAAGCAGGTGTTCGTGTATCGTCACAACCATACTGGAAGGTTTTTCCTGATGTCAAATCGGAACTCTGGGACTTGAACCAACTTCGGCATTTGATAAGGCCGTATTTAACGGCTGTATCTTACACCCAGAGCGACTCGGTCATCGAACAACGTGATACGTTGAGCGTAGGTATATCACAACGGCTGCAAACCAAAAGAGGCGTCGGTGATAAAAGCCGAACCGTTGACTGGATGCGGCTGGATATGGACGTTACGTGGGTGAATGATTCTGATGACGCATCTGCGGGAGCAGACAGGTTTATCTGGAACAAGCCGTTTATTCCGCTGGTAAACAGCTTTAACACGGTGCTGAATCCTCAAGATAGATATGATAGACGCAGTAACAACATATTTGGGCCGAGGCGCAATTACTTTGGCGCCGATTATATGTGGCGTCTGGGCGATACGACTGCGATATTGTCAGATTTGAATTTTGATATGCAAAGCGGAGTTGCGCAGCAATTTAATGTTGGTTTTTCGCACCTTCGCTGGCCTGATTTGAGTTATTATATAGGCAGCAGATATTTGAGACGGATTGATAATCGCCACGGCGAAAAAGGCTCGAATGCGTTTACATTTGCGGCTACGTACGTACTTGACCCGCGATATACTCTTGTATATTCCGGGCAGCTCGATTTTGACTACGGTAAGACGATACGAAGTGATATAACGCTTATAAGGCGGTATCACAGGATATATTGTGGTTTTACGTACAGTGCGGATGCCTCGTTAGACAGACAAGCCATAGTATTTAGTATATGGCCTCAGGGAGTGCCGGATTTAGCGATTGGGCCGAGAAGATATATGGGATTGAGCGGTTCGGCAGGGTACTAATTATTGATTCGGTCCTGGTAAATTTCCGATATTGTTATTGGTGATTGTATGAAACGGGACAAAAGGCAAAATTGAGGTTAGGCATATATTATTTAAGGAAATCAGGTCTTTGATTTTCTTGAATAATCAAATAGCTGCTTGTCGGGCAATAATTTATTGTCTGAAAAGAAAAAATTAAAAGACAATTTTTTCTTTTCAAAGTATGCCCAACCTCGATTTTGCAGAAAACTTTAAGGTAATTTTGATAGTTTTAAGGAGAAAGTTATGGCTTTGGTTAATACCAAAAAGATGTTCGAGATGGCTTACAAGAATGGCTATGCAGTAGGTGCGTTTAATGTGAATAATATGGAAATCACGCAGGGAATTATACGTGCGGTGGCTGAAGAAAAGGCCCCGCTTATCCTGCAAGTATCAAGAGGGGCACGCAAATATGCAAGCATTAGCTATCTAAAGGCAATTATCAATGTGGTAGTCGAGGAGAATCCGGACATTCCCATCGCGATAAACCTGGACCACGGAGATAATTTTGAGACATGCAAGCAGTTTGTCGATGATGGTTTTACTTCAGTGATGATAGATGCTTCAAAACAACCGTTTGAAGAGAACATTGCGGTTACCAAAAAGGTAGTTGAATATGCGCACGCCAGGGATGTAGTGGTCGAAGCCGAATTGGGTCAATTGGGTGGAATTGAGGAGGATGTGGTTGGGGTCGATGACGTGAGTAAGCATGTGGCTGACCCGAATCAGGTAGTAGAGTTTGTTGGGAAAAGTGGCTGCGATTCGTTAGCGGTGGCCTGCGGAACAAGTCACGGTGCTTACAAGTTCAAGAGTGAGCCGAAACTGGCTTTCGACGTGATACAGGAGATCCAGGAGAAGCTGCCCGGATTTCCGCTGGTTATGCACGGCTCGAGCAGTGTGCTAAAGGAGTTCGTTGACCTTATTAATAAGTACGGTGGTGATATGCCCAATGCGATGGGTGTACCTGAAGATGCTGTGAGCAAGGCGGCGAAAATGGGGATATGCAAGGTCAATATCGATACGGATCTGCGGCTGGCATTGACTGCTAAAATCAGGCAGGTTTATGCAGAACAGCCGGGTGAATTTGACCCGCGTAAGTACCTCGGGCCGGGCAGAGAAGCTATTAAAGATATGGTCAAACATAAGCTGCACGTTTTGGGTTGCGCCGGAAAGGCGGCGGAGTGTGTATAAAAGAGCACAAGGGCATAAGGGCACAAGAGCATAAAGTTTGCAGGGTGGGCTTGAGCCTACCGATAGATTCTGCGTGTCAGAAGAATGGTGGGGCAAGCCCCACCCTACTATTGTTGTAACTTATACGTTTTGTTAAGGAGAAGTGCTTTGTTGTCAAGAAATTCAAGAAATCGAGGTTGTGTGATGCAGAAGACAGAGGACAGAGGACAGAAGACAGAGGACAGAGGACAGAAGACAGAGAACAGAGGACAAAGGACAGAGAACAGAGGACAGAGGACAGAGAACAGAGGGCAGAGGACAGATAATCTGACTTCTAACTTCCGACTTCTGACTTCTGACTTCCGACATCTGATTTCCGTAAGCTGCTTTGTAGTGTTTTTGTTGTTTGCCTGCTATGGCTTTACGGCTCAATCTAACATTGCAGCAGCGTCACAGTCTGCGCCGGTAACTGTTGCGGGCGAGTCCGCTGTAATGATTGAACAGATTTGTTCTCAGATATATGAAGGTGATTTTGTCGGTGCGCGAGAGTTCCTTGAGCGAAGCGATAAATCTGAAAGTACAGCTATTAACCTGCTGGTAGATGTTATTTCCGAGTATGAAGCGACAGAGGAGAAACGACAGGCAGCACGAAAGACCGCTTACGAAGAACAGTTAGCTGAGCTGCAAAAGCTTCAGGCTGAACAGGCTGAAACAGATATCGATGACGTAAACGATGTAAATGCAAATGATGTAAATGATATTGTTGATGCGCTTTCAGTTATTAACAAGGCGTGTGAGTTTGCAGACGAGGCACAGAAAGAGCAGCTTCTGTCTGATTCGTTCGTAAAAGAGGTTTTACAAAGAGCGATAGATAAGGCCGCTGAGTTCGAGGTGGCGGGCAAATGGCTCGAGGCATACACGAATTGCTACCGTTGGCTGATGGCGATAGACCCAAAGAATGAGGGATATTCAGACTATGCCGATCAGATTCTGGATAAGGCTGTTATTGCAGCGTCTTTTGAGGACAGTCCCTGCGAAACCCGCGAGGAGCGCTTCCGGGGTGTCGAGAAAGAGATGTTTATTCGGACGATTATTTTCTTAGACCTGCAGTACGTCAGCATTATCAATTACAACCAAATGGCAAAGCAAGCTATCGAGCGTTGCGAGTTGTTAGGAGAGGTGGGGAAACTCAAAACTCAAAACTTAAAACTCAAAACTGAAGAGCTTGCGGCCTGGTCGGCGTCTTTAGGAGCACTGTTAGATGAAGTTAAGTCCGCCTCGGGCGATCCAACAGAGTTTGATAAGCTCAAGTTTTTAGAGGTTTTTGAGAAGGTTCTAAAGCTGAACGATGCGACTGTGGATTTACCGCGTTCAGTAGTGATTGCCCAGTTTGCAGAGGCGGCGCTATCTGCACTTGACCCTTATACGGTGATAATCTGGCCCAGGCAGGTGCAGGATTTTGAAAAGATGATGACCAATGAGTTTACGGGTATCGGGATAGA
>CAYQKF010000007.1:0-77855 GCA_964417935.1 uncultured Pirellulales bacterium | reverse complement strand
ATCACCTGATGTCCTTTGACCCAAATGAATTAAGGCTGGCTGTTGAGAACATCTTTAAAAAATTGCCGACCTTGAAAGAGAGTAGAAAGCCAAGTATAGGTGCTGCCAGGCCGATTTTACTAAAGCCTTTGCGATCGTTTCAAAAAGAGGAAAAATAAACTGAGGGTACAAATGCTAAAAGCTTAGGTGGCTAAGGCCACTTTACGCAGAGGCACTTGGCTTTCTAAATTCTACGAGCCAACACAGGGTAGGTTTTCATTATAAACTTATCCTAAGTCATGTCTTCTCTTACCTCTCGGAAAAGTTTGCCTAACAAGATTTGCCTTTAAAAAGCTCAAACTGACCGTTTTTAGGCCAGTTTTTTGTGTAACTCTGTTTTTGGTAATGAGGTTGCATTAAATTTAAAAAAATGTTCTGTTTTTGGCTCAAACTTTTGCAAAGCTCCGATTTCTGACGTTCCTGAGCATATTTAGACGAAGAATTGATCGGTTTGAGTAAAAAGAAAATGACCCAAAATTAAATTTTGTCTTGACAGAAGTGTTGTATTTGTCTATAATGTCTATAGACAAACTACAGAAAGAGAGGTTTTGATGAAGCTAACGACAAAAAGTGAATATTCGATACTGGCACTTATCTACATTGCGCGTAACGAGCAGAAAGGTTTCATCAAGATAGAAGAGATTTGCTCAAAATGCGATGTTCCCAAGAAGTACCTGGAGCTTTTATTCTCAATCCTAAGGCAAAATCAGTACATAAAGACCAAAAGAGGTGCCAGTGGCGGCTACAAGTTAGCTAAACCGGCGTCTCAAATAAATGTGGCAGAGATAATCAGATTAATGGATGGTGCTCTGGCGGCTACGGCGTCAGTGAGCAAATACTTTTTCTCTGACACACCTTTGTCAAAAGAAAAGAAACTTATGAAGATTTTTTGGGAAATACGTGATTTTATTTCTGAAAGACTCGAGGCATTAAAACTATCCGATCTCATTTAAGAATTTGCAATACAAGATACTTACAAAGTAATTTTTCATTTAGGAGGTTGTGAGATGGAATTAGCATTGTGGTTTATTGTTGTGATGGTTATTGGTGCATTTATTTGCGAATATGTTGACTCGACACTGGGAATGGGATATGGGACGACTCTTACGCCTGGTCTTTTGCTTTTTGGTTTTTCACCGATGCAAATTGTGCCGGCAGTTTTGCTGTCCGAGCTAATCAGTGGAGTGCTGGCAGGTATTTTTCATCACTTCGAAGGAAATGTCGACTTCAAACCTAAGACCACGAATTTATCTAAAATTAAAGGCATGATAAACACCGGTGGTTTTTTTCATGGTTTACGAAATACTCTTTCCTTTCACTCGAAGATCGTCCTACTTCTGGCGAGTTGCAGCATTATAGGCACAATAGCAGCTGTTTTTACAGCCATTAACATTCCGAAATTCTGGCTTAAGTTATATATTGGTATTCTCGTCCTCTCGATGGGCTTAGTTATTCTTATTCTCCATAATAAGAATTTTAGGTTTTCTCCAAAAAAGATTTTTGGTTTAGGTCTTCTTGCGTCCTTCAACAAAGGTATGAGTGGTGGGGGTTATGGCCCTATTGTGACAAGCGGCCAAATTCTCTCGGGAGTCCAGGGCAAAAGTGCTGTCGGGATTACATCTTTAGCGGAAGGTTTAACATGTTTAGTAGGGGTCATTGCGTATGCTCTTGTTAGTACCAATCCTGTTAACTGGGGCCTTGCGCCTTATATCGTTATTGGAGCTGTTTTATCGGTGCCTTTTTCTGCCAAAAGCGTGAAAATTATAAGCACGAAGAAACTGAAGTTGGCTATCGCCATACTTACAATAGCTTTAGGTATATTAACAATTGTAAAAACAATAGTGTGAGCTTGAAGAATCTGAATCTATTGTAAAGGTCCTTGAATTGAAAGGAGCCAAAACGTGTTGTTACCATCAAAACCCACAATCTTCTTTGGTGAAGAGACCATAAACTTAGACGTCTGGAGACTGAAGCAGATAGCAAATGCGGCCCACTCACTGCTTCCCTCAGCCCCGGGCCATCATATCTTTATCAAGCTGGACGACCATATGGATGATCGCTTCCTGGTTATGCATGGCTGTACGCCAAACATACCGCTGGATTTATGGCAAGCAACTGTAGTCGATGAAGACGAGCAGCCACACCTTAAGTGGATGGACGTAAAGGAATAAATTGTTTGGTGTTTTCGTACATCTATTTTTATGAAATGGATAAGAAGAGATTGAGTGCTCTGTTTTTGTAATTACTTTTCGCTGAATTTGCCGCGATTCTCGTTTGGGGGTAAATTGATAAAAAATCCCGTGCAGACTAAATGAATGATAGAGAGCTTTGCAATAGGACGCATTATAGTATAGAATACTTTGGTTTTTAAAGCGCTTTTAGTTCAGTAAGGATGTTTGTCTGTATGGGTCTTGAAAGTTTTTTTAATCCTAAATCTGTTGCTATTGTTGGGGCGTCCCGCCAGAAAACTAAGGTTGGGTACGAAATCTTAGCCAATATGATGGGGGCCGGATATAAGGGTGAAATATATCCGGTTAATCCTCAGGCCGATACAATTGAAGGTTTGAAGTGCTATCCGGACCTCAAATCAATCAAAAAAGTGCCCGAATTGGTGATTATTGTCGTTCCGGCGAAGATTGTGCCGGCGATTATGCAGCAGTGCGCAAAGGTTGGGACAAGGGCGGTCATTATTATTACCGCCGGGTTTAAAGAGGTCGGCAAAGAGGGAAGAGAGCTTGAGGAACAGGTTAGTCAAACAGCAAGACAAGCTGGCATCAGGGTCATTGGCCCGAACTGCCTTGGAGTGATAGTACCGGCGAACAAGCTAAATGCCAGCTTCGGAGGCGATCTTCCCGCGGCCGGCAGCATAGCATATCTTTCGCAATCAGGGGCTCTGCTCGCGGCTATTTTTGATATTGCTAACGCCAGTGGCATTGGATTCAGCAAACTTATCAGCATAGGCAACAAGGCGGATGTGGGTGAGCTGGACGTAATAAAAGACCTCTCCAGTGATAAAGACACAAAGGTTATAGCCGGGTATCTCGAAAGTATCACCGATGGCGATGCCTTCGTAAGGCAGGCAGAGCAGATTTCCCATATAAAGCCTATCCTTCTGATAAAATCCGGCGGGACGCAGGCCGGTGCAAAGGCGGCCTCCTCTCATACCGGAAGTCTTGCCGGCAGCGAGACAGCCTATGAGTCCGCGTTTGAACGTGCCGGAATCATTCGCTGCGATTCGATTAAGCAGCAGTTTGACTATGCACAGGCATTTGCCAATCAGCCGCTTCCGGCAGGGCCGCGCGTTGCTGTTATCACCAATGCTGGTGGGCCCGGAATAATGGCGGCAGACTCTATCGAACAAAGAGGACTTACCTTTGCGAAGCTGAATGACGAGACGGTTCGCAAATTGGAATCTGAACTGCCGCAGGCCGCTAATTTATATAATCCTATAGACGTTTTGGGAGATGCCCTGGCTGACCGATACGAGTTTGCGTTGAATGTTGTTCTCGATGATCCCAACGTGGATATAGTTCTGGTATTGCTGACCCCGCAGGCAATGACTGAAGCTGCGGCTACTGCCGAAGTAATCGTCAATATATCCCGTCAAAAGCCCCTAAAGCCGATTCTTACATCTTTTCTTGGGGCAAAAAAGGTGGCGGAGGGAGTAAGAATTTTGCGAGAAGGGAAAATTCCCCAGTATGACGCCACCGACAGTGCCGTTGCGGCAATCAAAGGAATGGTTAACTATGTCAGGTGGCGGTCAAGACCGAAGCGGGTAGTAAAGCTGTTTCCGGTAAATCGTCGCAAGGTAGAAGGCATTATCGAAAGGCACCAGAGGCAGAAAATAAACGATATTGGTGAGACCGAATCAAAGGAAATACTCGAAGCATACGGCTTTGTAACTCCGAGGGGTTCCATCGCAACCTCAGCCGAGCAGGCGGCGAACATTGCCAAACAATTAGGATTCCCGGTCGTATTAAAGATTTGGTCCCCTGACATATTGCATAAATCGGATGTTGGGGGAGTGAGGATTGGTCTGGAAAACGAGCAGGAAGTTAAGGATGCTTTCGACCTGATGATGTATCGAATACCCAAAAAACGCCCAGAAGCTAATATACTTGGTGTTCTTGTGCAGGAGATGTGCAAGAGCGGGAAAGAGGTTATTCTCGGAATGAATCGTGACCCGCATTTTGGTCCTTTGATGATGTTCGGAATGGGAGGGATAATGGTAGAGGTCCTTAAGGATGTGTCCTTTTACCTGGCGCCGCTGACGGCTGAAGAGGCAAAGCAAATGCTCATTAATACAAAAACGTACCAGATTCTCAAAGGGGTACGCGGCGAGGAGGGTGTGGACATAGAAGCAATAGCCGAAGGATTACAAAGACTTTCACAATTAGTTACGGAATTTCCTCAAATTCAGGAGTTGGATATAAACCCGTATGTTGTTGGCCCTGAAGGCACAACTCCGATTGCGGTTGATGCCAGGATGAGTATAGAGAAATGAATATGCAGGAATTTGACTGGAAAGAAAAATATAAAGAGAAGATAAACACCGTTGCTGCGGCAATGAAATTAATTAAGTCCGGCAATAGTATATTTGTCGGGACCGGTTGCGGCCAGCCGCAGCATCTTGTCAGCGCTTTGGTTGGATATTCCAGCCACATTTACGATGCACATATCATACATTTGTTGACGATGGGGGCTGCACCGTATGCCGATGAGAAGTTCCGCGAGAAGTTCAAGATGAACAGTTTTTTTATTGCTGATAACGTGCGTGATGCTTTGCAGAAAGGTATCGGAGACTACACGCCGATATTTTTGTCTGAGATACCGCTTGAATTTGAGACCGGAAGGATTCCCGTCGATGTCGCTTTAGTTTCTGTAACGGAGCCCGATGTGAACGGGCTGTGCAGTCTTGGTGTCTCTGTGGATATTGTTAAATCCGCGGCCGCCAACGCCAGGTATGTTATTGCGCAGGTCAACAGCCGTATGCCTCGGACATTCGGGGATAGTTTCATTCATGTCAATACCATCGATATGTTAGTTCCTTATGATGAAGAGATAATCGAGATTTCTGTCCCCGAATCGGACGAGACGTTACGCCGTATCGGTCAAAATATCGCCAGACTTGTCGAAGACGGCAGCACTATTGAGTGTGGTATAGGGCGCATTCCTCAGGCCTTGGCTGAATTTCTGAAAGACAAAAAAGACCTCGGCATCCATACCGAGATGTTCAGCGACTGGATTATCGACCTGATTGAATGCGGTGCAATCACGTGTGCAAAAAAATCTCTTAACCGCGGCAAGATTGTTGCCAGCTTTTGTATGGGTTCACAGCGGCTCTATGATTATATTAACAACAATCCCTTCTTCGAATTTTACCCTACCGAGTATGTCAACGATATCCATATCATCAGCCAGCACGAGAAAATGGTTGGGATTAACGTCGGATTGGAAATCGATTTGACAGGCCAGGTCTGCTCGGATTCGTTGGGTTATAAATTCTACAGCGGTATCGGTGGTCAGGTTGATTTTATCCGCGGGTCTGCGCGAAGCAGGGGGGGTAAAGCTATAATTGCGATGCCTTCTACCGCAAGAGACGGCAAGGTTAGCAGGATTGTGCCGCATTTAACTGAAGGGGCCGGGGTTGTTACAACACGCGGAGATGTCCACTATGTAGTTACCGAATACGGGATTGCTTATTTGCACGGCAAGAGCATTAGAGAAAGGGTGCTGGACCTAATCAACATCGCGCATCCTAAATTCCGAAAAGGGCTTATCCAGGCGGCAAAAGCTCAAAACTATATTTATGAGGACCAGATAGAATTGGCGTGGGACCAGGTTACTTATCCGGAGGAACTGGAACGCTATGAAACATTGCGTGACGGCACGGAAATATTCTTCAGGCCTGTTAAACCTACCGATGAGCCGGCACTTTCGGAAATGCTGTATTCGCTGAGTGAAGAATCCGTCCGGACCCGCTATATGACACACACAGTGGTATTCCCTCATAGAGATATTCAACGATTCACCAATATCGACTATCGGCAGGATATTGCCATCGTCGGTGTTATTCCTCGCGCTTCGGGAGAGGAAATCGTTGCCCTTGCCCAGTATTTTCTTGATCCTAAGACCAGGGCTGCGGAAGTGGCCTTTCTTGTCCAGGATGAATGGCAAAAAAAGGGAATGGGGACATTTCTGTTGGAATACATTACGCAAATTGCCAAACAAAGCGGAGTAAAAAAGTTCTATGCAAAAGTATTGCCGACCAATGAACCAATGCTTGCTATTTTTCATAACTCCGGCTACAAGGTGAATACCGAATTTGACGGCTACGCCTATGACATTACGTATGATTTGACAAAGCAAGAAGAATAAAATAACCTTTGGTACCTGGCTTCAGTGAGTGCTTACTAACGTATTATTATCGCGGCGTACTTAAACTCACCTTATCGTTCTTCTCCGATTCGACAGTTACTGTATCGATGTCACGATATACTTCAATTGCCGTATCCGGGCACATAATAGCACATAAAGCACAACCGAAACAATAAATAATGTTAACTACTTCTGTGGGAAAGTAACCGTTATTGTTGTAGTGTTTAGATATTGAAATTACATTTTTGGGACATGCTTCTACACATAAGCCGCAGCCTTTACATCGTCCATTCAACCATTCTTTCAGTAAATGTTTCTTTCTTCTTATCTCCTAAGGCTTCCCCCTTTTATTTATTCTCGTGTGCTAATTCTTCCATCCTATATTCTTTGAAGTCTTCCCAGGGTGGCATCACGTCATAGAAAAAGTGTTTTTCTAATTCGGGTTGTACTCTTTGAACCAAATTCAAGTATTCGTCTAAGATTTTTTCCTCTAATATTTTTAACTTAGCTTCCATTTTTTGCTCCATCTAACATCAGGATCCAACTGGATTTTCCAAGCCTCAATTGTGTTTTTCAAAAGCATGGCCGTCGTTACGGGTCCTACACCCCCGGGTACAGGTGTAATCAGAGAAGCTTTTTCTATCGCTTCTTCAAAGACAACATCGCCAACGATTTTGCCTTCAACCCGATTTATCCCTACGTCAATAACTATTGCTCCTTCTTTAATCATATCTGCCGTGATTAAACCGGGTTTGCCTACAGCCACGATCAGTATCTCTGCTCTTCTCGTATGTGCATCCAAATCTCGAGTAGCGATGTGACAAACAGTCGTGGTAGCTGAGTCAAACGGGGAAGATAAAAGAAGAAGAGCTAAAGGCTTGCCTACAAGTGAACTATGACCTACAAGAGTTACCTGTTTGCCTTTGATGGAAGTACCGGTGCTTTTAATTAATTCCATCACTGCTAAAGCAGTACAGGGAACAAGTCCCGGCCAGCCGTACATTAGCAATCCCATGTTTTGTGGGTTCACACCTTCCACATCTTTCAAAGGGTCAATTGCTTCCTGTACCTTTCCAGTATCTATCCGTTGGGGTAAAGGCATCTGAAGAATGATTCCAGTTACCATTCCATCTTGATTTTTTTCCTTGATAAATCGGATAAGTTCCTGCTCACTCGTCTCCTTAGGCAATTGCTGAACTTGGTAATCGATACCAACTTCTTCACAACCCTTCTTCTGACTTTTCAAATAAGCTGCCGAAGCAGGATTCTCTCCCACCTGAACCGCCAAAAGAAGAGGAAAAGATTTATGTTTCTCTTTCAACTCGACTATTTCTTTCTTTACTTCTTCTTTCACCCTTCTTGCCACTGCTTTGCCATCGATTAATTGTGCTGCCATCTTCTTTTCATTGGTTAATTCTGTCGCCATCTTTTTTTCATTGGTTAATTCTGTCGCCATCTTTTTTCTCCTTGTGTTTATTTTTTTCCCATTTCAATAGTTCAGTTACTTTTCCTAAAGTTCCTCCTTCTTCAATCTCTTTTCTTATGCGGTTTTCCCTCTCCAACACATCCATCGCACGGTTAGTAAACTCTACCGCTTTTTTACCGGGTATAATGATGACGCCGTCGTCATCACCTATAACCCAATCCCAGGGAAAAACTTTTGTTCCACTGATATTCACAGGCACACCAATTTCTCCAAATCCTTTAGGTTCACCAGCGGTAGGTGTGATAATTTTAGCGAAGGCAGGAAACTTCATCCGACGAATTTCTGTTACATCCCGGATCGCCCCATCTATCACTACCCCCGCCAAATTTTTTTCTTGTGCACTATGGCTGGCCAATTCACCCCATACCGCTGGGCCTACTCCGCCAGCATCGATTACAATTACGTTACCTTCTTCAGCCTGGTCAATTGCTTCTACCGGTTTAGCCCAATCACCCGGATATGTTCTCACAGTAACCGCTTGGCCAACCATTTTTGTTTCTGATGTAATGGGAAAAATTTCCCTCAATGCTTCTTGACGGTGGAGAGCATCAGAGATATTCGCCGTTGAAACCTTCTCCAATACCTCTCGAATATTTTCATCAGTAACCCTCTTGAAAAGTTTAGTCTTTATACTGATTTTTTGGTCAATAGCTTTCTTTATCTCTCGAGTCGCTTTCCGCGCATCTTCAGACTTGATTACTGCTCCACCAACGATGATTATCGTGGCTCCTGACTCTACAGCCTCCCACGCATTCTCCGAATTTATTCCACCAGCTACAGCAATGGGAATATTTACTTCCTTAGCGACCTGCCTAACTTTATCGAAAGATATCCCCCCTTGCATCTGCTCATCAATTGAAGTGTGATACCCTAGATAATCAGCTCCCATCTGTTCAATCTCTTTGGCTCTTTTTAAAAATTTAGGCACTTCCAAAAGATCTACCATTATTTTTGCACCATAGTGCCCACCAGCTTGAATACACTCTCTAATAGTAGAGTCGGAAGCTACACCTAATACAGCAACGACGTCTGCTCCCGCTTTGGCAGCTGATTCTACTTCAATCCTTCCCACATCCATTGTTTTCATATCAGCTACAATAGTATGACGGGGAATTTTTTTTCTTAACTCTCGCACACAATCCAGTCCAACACTTTTGATTAAGGGTGTGCCTGCCTCCAACCAATCTGCTCCACCTTCAACTGCTTCTTCAGCTAAATTGAGTGCACGAATTAACTCGACAAAGTCTAACGCTACTTGTAATATTGGTTTCATCCTTCGCCTATTATTTGTAAGATAATTTTTCTTTTCCGAGGGCGATTATCAAAATCGATAAAAACGATTTGTTGCCATTTTCCTAATTGTAAAGTTGCGTTTTCAAATGGAATACTTAAGGAAGGACCTACTAAAGAAGCGCGAATATGAGAATGGGCATTTTTGTCTTCATGAGTCAAGTTATGGGAATATTCTGTTTCCTCGGGTGCAATGCGTTCAAAGCTCTTCCGGAGATCATCGATTAATCCAGGTTCGTATTCCATGGTGGTTAACCCACCAGTAGCACCCGGAATAAATAGATTTGCTAAGCCTGAATTTAAATTGGCACCTTTGAGATGTTTCTTCACCTTATTAGTTAAGTCAATAATTTCACAATTTCCTTGAGTAGAAAAGCGCATTTTTGTGGTAACAAGTTTCATTATGTTTTAATCACCTCTTTTTTCTTTAAGCTTCGGTTCAACATTTTCAGATAAAGTAAAGATTATAGAACCCTCATTTACCTTGGTGCTAATATCCGCATAAAAGGCAACGACCTCAACATTCAATAAGTTATGTATGATTTCCTTAAAGATATTTTGTGCCCTTTCCAGAATACAAGCCCTGCATCGTTTAACAAGTTCAACACCTTCAGGATGTTTGGTAAGCTCTTGCTCAATAGGTGTTAGGACGTCTTTTAATTCTATAACTACTATGTCCTCAATAATGTAGCTCTTTACTTCTTTGGGTTCTGTTCCCACCTGAGCTCTTTCCAGCTCTGTGGCAGCTTCGCTTATCTGTGCCTCTACCTGACCCTTAGCTCTGACCTTTATTTATAAAAAAACAGACCAATATCTGGCTTCAAAGAGCCAGATATTGGTCTATTCCCCAACAAGCCTTCCCCGAAAAATCCTTTAGGGACTGCTTCTTACTTAATCTACCAAGTCCTGCTGTTTCTCTAAATTACCATAATAAGAAAATAATGTCAAGTGTAGTTTTTGTCAATTTGAAAGTTTGCCTCTATATTTTTACTTAAACCCAAGACTATGAACATCTCTGCTATCTTTGGGTTAACATCCACATAAAAGCTGATGATGTCAACATTAAGTAAACTATGTAACAGGTTCTCCAAAACACTTTGCGCCTTCTCCAGAAGACATACTCTGCAGCGTTTGACAAGTGCGACACCTTCGGGACTCTTAGTTAGCTGTTGCTCAGATGTAGTTAAGGCCCCTTTGAGTCTTATGACTATCATATCCTCAATAATATAACTTTTTACCTCTTTAGGCCCTTTTCCTATATGGTCTATCTTGAACTTTGTGATGGCCTCGCTCATTGCCGCTTCTATCTGTCCCTTAGTTTTGTTTATCATGTTACTGCTTTTAGCCTGTAAGAGACCAAAGGTCTTACGGGATTTATTTTAACGATAATAATTTATCTATACCTTCAGCCGATGGTTTCTGAAAATCATATAGTATCTTTTCCAGGACAACCTCATATTCTTGCAGTTTATCGTTGAAATCGTTTGCGCTCAGGTGTAGTATAGTATAAATATGTTCAGGCATCGTCAAGGAAAAGTTTAACAAAATATTTAACTGGAGACATGGATAAAATATTTCTGGTCTATCCAAAGTAGGAGTAATTTTGGGAACGAAAAAAGCTGTTTTTATTTATTCGGCAGAGCTGGAAAAGTATAATTATCCACCGGAGCATCCTTTTAATACAATCCGGGCTAAGAAAACCCGGGAGATAGTAAACTCTCTGGGGCTGCTTACTGGTGATGGTAGAAGCGAAGTGCCGCCGATTCCTGCTGAGAGGCTCGTTCTGAAGAAGTTTCACTCAGCCCGCTATCTGCACGCATTAAGAACCGCGGCAAAAGGTCGTTGGGATACCGAGGCACTGAATATGGGAATAGGCACCGGCGATTGTCCCGTTTTCGAGGGATTATATGAGTACGCTCTTCTGGCTACCGGAGCGACACTTGTCGCGGCAAAACTTCTACTTTCTGGAGAGGCCGAGGTCGCTTTCAATCCCTCGGGTGGCTTTCACCACGCGATGCCGGAGCAAGCGTCCGGCTTTTGCTACATCAATGATGTGGCTCTTGGCTGTATAGCATTAACCGAAGCTGGCAAGCGAGTTCTGTATCTCGATGTGGATGTACATCACGGCGACGGCGTTGCATACGCATTTTATGATCGCTGCGACGTAATGACTATATCCTTGCACCAAAATCCCAAGACATTATTCCCAGGAACAGGGTTCGAAGACGAAATTGGCACAGGCAAAGGTAAAGGCTACTGCATAAATGTTCCTCTTCCGGTTGGGACTTATGACCAAGCGTATATGAAGGCATTCGAAGCTGTAGCTCTGCCGTTAATTAAGGTTTACAATCCCGATGTTTTTGTTTTTGAGTTGGGAGCTGATGCACTTGCGGGTGACCCGCTCGCAAATCTGTTTTTGACTAATAATGTCTATGTCGAAGTGATAAATCATTTGTTAAATTTTAATAAGTCCATTCTTGCCACTGGCGGAGGTGGTTATAATGTTGACAATACCGCAAGGGCCTGGGCGCTGGCCTGGTCTATTTTATGTGGTGCCGATATTGATAATCATGCTGTAGGTGGTGTTATGCTTAGCAGTACTGAGTGGCAGGGAGGCTTGAAAGATGGGGCGAGGGTGGTAAGTGACCAACAGCGAGATGCAGTTATGCCCGTAGTGGATGCTGTAGTTGAGGCAGTTAAGGCGAAGATATTCCCAATTCACGGTCTTTGACAATCAAGCCTATAGATAAAATAGGTCGGGTGCACCAAGTAACGGCGTACTCGATTTTTACTTGCTTGATTTGATTTCTATTTTTTCACGACCTTTGATCAGAAGTTCTACAACGCTCGGGTCGGCAAGTGTGGAGATGTCACCGAGGTTGTCTGTGTTTTTCTCAGCTATTTTGCGGAGGATTCGCCGCATAATCTTGCCGGAGCGGGTCTTCGGAAGTGAGGGTGCAAACTGAATGGCTTCGGGTGTTGCGATAGGGCCGATTTCCTTTCGCACATGCATAATAAGTTCCTTCTTTAGCTCATCGCTTTCCTCGATGCCGCCTACAAGTGTAACAAAGGCATACAGTGTTTGGCCCTTGATGTCGTGAGGCATGGGCGTAACGGCAGCTTCGGCAACTTTTTCGTGGCTGACCAGGGCGCTTTCAACCTCGGCGGTTCCGATGCGATGGCCGGAGACATTGACGACGTCGTCGATTCTGCCCATTAGCCAGTAATCGCCGTCCTCATCGATACGGCAGCCGTCGCCTGCAAAGTAAACATTATCGAACATCGTGAAGTATGTGTCTATGAACCTGTCGTGGTCGCCCCACATTGTTCGCATCATTCCGGGCCAGGGTTTGCGTATGCACAGCTTGCCGCCTTCGTTTACGTCGCATTGGCTTGCGTCGTCTCGAAGAACCACGGCATCAACGCCGAAGAAGGGACGGGAAGCGCTGCCGGGTTTTAATGTATGGGCGCCCGGTATAGGTGTAATCATAAATCCGCCGGTCTCCGTCTGCCACCAGGTATCTACAATCGGACAGCGGTTACGGCCGATTTTCTCATAATACCACATCCAGGCCTCTGGATTTATCGGCTCGCCGACGGAGCCGAGAATCCTGAGTGAATCGAGTTTGTACTTAGCGGGCCATTCGTCGCCGAGGCGCATCAGGGCACGGATGGCCGTAGGGGCCGTATAGAAGACGGTAACGCCGAATTTGTCACAAATGTGCCAGAAGCGGCCGGCATCCGGGTAGGTAGGTACTCCTTCAAACATAAGTGATGTGCTGCCGTTTGCGAGTGGGCCATAGACGATGTAGCTGTGTCCTGTTACCCAGCCAATGTCGGCGGTGCACCAGTAAATGTCGTCGTCGTGAATGTTGAAAATGATTTTGTGAGTGAGGGAGACATGCAACAGGTATCCACCTGTAGTGTGGACAACGCCCTTGGGCTTTCCGGTCGAGCCGGATGTGTAAAGGATAAACAGCGGGTCATCAGCATTCATAGGTTCGGCTTCGCATTGTTCGGCGGCATTTGCCATTTCGTCGTGATACCATACGTCCCTGCCATCTTTGATATTGCAGGGGTCGTCATTGACTTTGACGACTATTACATTTTCAATTGTAGGTGTTTTTTCAAGTGCGACGTCGGCGATGTCTTTAAGTTTGATGTGCTTGCCGGCACGCAGCGAAACATTGGAAGTAATAAGCATTTTGCAATCGGAGTCGTTGATGCGGCCTTCGATGGCTTCTGAGCTGAATCCGCCGAAGATAACCGAGTGAATAGCGCCGATACGGGCACAAGCAAGCATAACGACGGGAAGCTCCGGGACCATCGGCAGATAAATTGCTACACGGTCACCTTTTTTTATACCCTTTGATTTGAGGACGTTGGCGAATTTGCAAACCTGCTTGTGCAGCTCTTTGTAGGTGAATTCCTTGACGGTGTCTTCGGCTTCACCCTGCCAGAGCAGTGCGGTTTTGTTTTCGATTGGCGTTCCAAGGTGACGGTCGAGGCAGTTATATGCAACATTAAGCTCGCCGTCGGCAAACCAGGTGTGCTCAATTTTTCGACTCTTCGTATCCCAGGTGTAACGGAGACTCTTGGTCGGTTCCTTGAACCAGGAGAGGGTTTTTGCCTGCTCCAGCCAAAAGGCGTCCGGGTCGTTAATTGACTTCTCCCACATCTGTTGATATTGCTCGGTGCTGGTTATATAAGCATTGGCTTTAACTGATGCCGGCGGCGGAAACGTGCGATTCTCGGTCATAAGGGAGTCAATTGCTTTTTCTTGCGTCATAACGTTCTCCTTTGAGTAACTCAGGATTATTGTACCTCGATAGTTTCTATTTATACTCTCCAGTGAGTTATGTGTTCAGTTCCAAACAAAATATTTAATGCTATCAGGTGAAGCCTCAGCTATCCTGGCAATGTAACAACGATAACTGTCTGAGTCTTCAGAAGACTTCAACTGTAAAAATTGCTATTTAGAATTTGTACTTCATACTCAGGACGCAATATGTTACGTCGTCATGCTTATTGACCGAATTATCCATTGTTATCTGATAGTAAAGTCCCGGTACAAAAGCCAGATTGTCAGTGATTTTAAGTTTTGTTGAAAGGCCGAAGGTTGCATGTGACCAATCGTGGTCTTTAGTTTTGCCACCAAGGCCGTCCCTGTAGGCGATTTCCCCGGACAGATGGAGGGGCTCCGGCAGTTCGATTACGGTTAGATCATAGCCAAGACCGAAACGATGGACCCAGCCTGTAACGTCGTGATGAGTATAACCACTCCCGGCCGGGTATTCATAATGAGCGATGTAGTTAGGGACTATACCCTGTGGATTAATATTCGGCCAGTAAAAGGCAAATATCCATTCGAATGTAGTATTAGCTACATCTCGGGCCAGGCCAGGGTAGTGTTCATATCTGGCGCTAATGTTATAGTTTGTGGCATAAGGTTCGCCCTCGAAAAGCACACTTTTGTAATACGGTCTGTAATCGAACCTCTGCTTATCAACGTAGCCGCTTGCGGTGGCATTGCGGTGAGTAACTTTCACACCAAAGCCCGTGCCATACAAGTCGAGGTCGATGGTTTTGAAAAGTGCGCCTTGTTGGCCATAGCCTTCGGCACCTTTAGTCATCCACTTACTCATATAAGTCAGGTCGAGAGTAACACCCAACTGGTCTTCTTCGGCCTGTGCTATGCCCGCCACAGGTAATAAAAATACGGCAGTTGACAAAATCATCCTTTTCATAACTTTTTCCTTATCGGGGTGATTACAAGCCCATTAAGGCAAAAAACAATGTTATATGCGAAGGTTAAATAATGTCAAGCAATACAAAATAAAATTATAGGGATAAGGATATTTTTTGGATATTCCATTGGATATCTCATTTCTTTATTGACATCGGTGATTCAAGGCTATTATAAGAAATTATTTTAGACCTTAATATGGCCTGCGGTAAAGATATGATTGGGAAAATTTGTATTATTATGTTGATTCTTCTGGCAGCCGGCTGTGCGGTCAAATCCCCAAGCGATCGTTCCTATGTTTCTGAAGGTGTTAAAGAACGTACAGGTTTTGAGTTAGGGCAGGTTACTGAACCTGGAGAATTCAATTTCCCTGAAGGAGTATCGCTTGATGACGGCTTATCACAGGACGAGGCGGTGGCTGTAGCACTTTGGAATAATTCCCAATTTCAAGCTGACCTAACAGCTCTGGGCTTTGCTCGTGCCGACCTGATCGAAGCGGATATGCTGGCCAATCCGGTATTTTCCATTTTTTTCCCCATTGGACCAAAACTGTTAGAAACAAAGCTGAATTTACCTATTGATGTGCTCTGGCAGCGTCCCCACCGCATCGCCGCTGCCAAGCTTGATGCTGAGAGTCTTTCTGAAAATCTCATAGAGCATGGTCTGGGCCTTATTCGAGACGTTCAGACAACCTATGCTGATCTGTGCCTGGCCCAGGAGCGGGTCCACCTGTCCGAGGTGGATGCTCAACTACGAGTTCAGATGGCCGAGCTTGCCCAGGCACGTCTGAGAGCCGGTGGTATTAGCGAACTGGCAACCTCGGCCGCCTATGTGGATTCGCTTCGTGCAGCCGATGCCACTAAGCGTTTTTCAAAGGAAGCTATTATCTTAAGACACCGGCTTAACGCTTTGCTCGGACTTGTCTCAGATGATACGACGTTTGATGTAATACCATCGGATATTACCCCAAGAACAGCAGTATCGACCAATGAATTGCTGGAGATGGCTTTTGCCGCCCGACCGGATCTGCGGGCGGCTGAACTTAAGATCGAGGCGGCCGGAGAACGTGTGGGTTGGGAACAATCCAAGATCTATAATTTCATCGCTATTATTGATGCCAAAGATAAGGGTGAGGATTCTCTCACGGTCGGACCAGGCTTTGCGGTTGAAATCCCAATTTTCAATCAGAATGATGGCAATATCGCCCGAGCCGAAGCAGAATTAGAACAGGCGGTTCGACAATATGAAGCAATTCGTCAGAACATTATTCTTCAAGTACAACAAGCTCACACTCGGTACGTCTCGGAACATGAGGAATTTGAGTTATGGAGCAGCGATATTATTCCTTCTTTGGAGAAGAGGGTCGAATGGACCCAGAAATCCTTTGAACTCGGGGAAGTGTCTTATCTGGCGGTTTTGGAAGCCAAGGGAAAACTTGTTGAGGCACGCATGCGCCAGAAGGAATTGGCTGCCCATCTGCACCGTAGTGCAGCAGAACTTAATTATTCTGTCGGAAAGAAAATGATATAGGCCTAATTCCTAACCATTATAAACAGGAGATAGAGATATTATGAGTTCCTATTTGAAATACTTCGTCTTGATAGCGGTTCTAACAACGGTTTGTGGATGCAGCAAAAAAACAGAACCGAAAGAGAAACAACAACCTCCGGCAAAAGTTCAAAATGTTGTGAAAGAGACAGACCTTACGACTATCACCCTTACCTCCGAAGCCGAAGCCAGGTTAGGGATTCAAACGGTTTCTGTCGAATACCGTTCCGTTGAAAAAAAGCGGACGTTCGGCGGCGAGGTGGTGTCGGTTTCGGGCCGTTCGGTAACCGTATCAGCTCCTCTGTCGGGTACGTTGTTATCGACAGAAGACGGTTTGGTTGTAATGGCTGGCCAACAAGTAACGAAGTCACAGCCGTTGTATCGTTTATTGTTGGCACTTCCTGAGCAAGACTTGTTAAGCGTGCAGGAAGAAATTTCCCTCAGGAAAGTAGAGCTTGCTCTGGCCCAGGCAAGAGTGAAGCGAGCTCGACAGTTGCTCGTTGACAAAGCTGGTAGCGCTAGAGAGCTGGAAGATGCAGAAGCTCAGTTGGCCAGTGTCAAGACGATTCTGGAAACCGCCCAAGCCCGACTGGAGCTGCTCGAAAAGGGCGAACTCGATAAGGCTATCGCTGGACTTTCCTCATTGATAATTAAATCTCCGGTGGATGGCATTGTTCAAGAGGTTCATGTCGCTCTTGGCCAGACTGTTACAGGTACAACTGCTCTGCTGGAAATTACCGGCATTGATCCGGTTTGGATAAAAGTTCCGGTTTATGTCGGTGATCTGGCTACCATAGACACAAAAAAGCCAGCCCGGGTGCACAGTCTGGCCGATTTTGTTGGGGCCGAGACACAAACTGCCCAACTGGTTGTGGCGCCATTCAGTGCCGATCCAGAGTCTGTAACCGTAGATCTATTCTACGAATTGTCAAACGCGGACCACTCATATCGGCCTGGCCAAAAAGTTGGCGTAACCCTGAGTCTAAAAGACACTAAGCAAAGCCTAGTCGTGCCGTATTCCTCTATTCTCTATGATATGTATGGTAGCTCATGGGTTTATCTTAATACCGAACCGCAGGTCTATGTGCGTCAGCGGGTCGAATTGTATCATGTGCTCGACGAGCTTGCAATTCTATCCCGCGGCCCGGCCGTCGGTGCAAAAGTGGTCAGTGCCGGCGCCGCAGAATTATTTGGCACTGAGTTTGGAGTGGGCAAATAATGATGAGGTGGCTGGTTTCAACGTCGTTGCGACTTCGAGTCGTGGTCGTAGCTTTGATGGCCATGATATTGATTGTGGGTATTCACATTATACGCGAGACGCCGCTGGATGTTTTTCCCGAATTTGCGCCTCCCTACGTAGAGATCCAAACTGAAGTTCCCGGGTTGTCAACTGCTGAAGTAGAAGCGCTGGTGACGGTCCCAATCGAAAACGCCTTAAACGGCACTCCCTGGGTCCAAACCAGTCGCTCAAAATCGGTGCTGGGCCTTTCATCAGTAGTTTTGTTTTTTGAGGATGGTACCGATTTGCAGGAAGCTCGGCAAATGGTCCAGGAACGTATTACCCTAGTGGCTGGTTCGTTGCCGAGTGTGGCCAGCCCTCCCGTGATGCTCCCGCCGCTTTCCTCAACCAGCCGGGCTCTTAAAATCGGAATTTCGTCAAAAAAGCTTTCCCAGATGGAAATGAGCACCCTGGCAAAATGGACCATCCGTCCCCGGCTTATGTCGATTACGGGCGTGGCGAATGTTGCCATCTGGGGTGAGCGTGACCGACAGCTTCAGATATTAGTGGATCCGGACCGGTTGCGGGCGAACAATATCACTCTTAAAGAGGTGCAACAGGCTGCAAAAGACGCTGTTGAATTAGCCGGTGGCGGTTATTTGGATACGCCCAACCAGCGTCTGGCGGTTTCACACATCTCGCCCATCAACACATCCAGGGACCTGGCCCGGGTAGTTGTGGCCTTTCGCAACGGCGCTGCCCTGAGGTTAGGCGATGTTGCGGAAGTGGTAGAGGGCTTCGAGGCCCCAATTGGTGATGCAATAATAAATGATGAGCCGGGGATACTTCTGATTGTGGAAAAACAACCCTGGGCCAACACGTTGGAAGTAACCCGCAACGTGGAAGCGGCGTTGGATGCACTGCGGCCGGGTCTGGAGGACCTGGAGATTGATTCAACCATTTTTCGACCCGCCACTTTCATCGAGATGTCTATAGAAAACTTGAACCGTGCCCTACTGTTCGGCTGCATCTTGGTCGTGATTGTACTTGCTTTTTTCCTATACGATTGGCACACGGCCCTTATAAGTGCATTGGCTATTCCTTGCTCCTTAGTCGTTGCCGCTTTGGTGCTTCACTACCGAGGTGGCACTATCAATACTATGGTGCTGGCGGGTCTGGTCATCTCTGTGGGCGAGGTTGTGGATGACGCGATTGTTGGTGTAGAGAACGTTATGCGACGTTTACGGCTGAACCGGACGGCAGGCAATCCTCAATCGTCGTTTAATGTGGTACTCAATGCCTCCATAGAAGTACGTAGCGCCGTACTTTATGGTAGCTTAATTGTGGTCCTTGTTTTGCTACCGGTATTTGTCCTGCCGGGACTGAGCGGCACGTTCTTCCGACCACTGGCCCTGTCATATATTCTGGCTATAATAGCCTCACTATTTGTGGCTCTGACCCTCACTCCGGCGCTTTGTCTAATCATGCTGCCGCGAGCTGCCTTGCGCGAAAAAGATTCTCCGCTTGTAGTTTGGCTTAAACGCGGCTATCAGGTAATACTGCCGGCTTTAGTAAAGCATCCAAACTGGGCGATATTGATTTTAATATGTATGCTCGGGGTCTCTGGGGCCATCATCCCTCTATTAGGTGAAGAGTTCCTCCCAAAATTCAAAGAATATGACTTTTTGATGCACTTTGTCGAGAAACCCGGCACTTCGGTCGAGGCTATGGATCGTATCACGATACGCGCCAGTAAGGAACTTAGGGCCATTCCGGGCGTGAGAAATTTTGGCGCACATATCGGTCGGGCAGAAGTTGCCGATGAGGTCGTTGGGTCAAATTTCACGGAGCTTTGGATCAGTGTAGATCCTGAAGTCGACTATGATGCCACAGTCGCCAAAATACAGGAAGCCGTGGAAGGCTATCCCGGCCTCTACCGGGATGTGCTGACTTATCTGCGGGAACGTATTAAGGAAGTACTCACTGGAACCGCAGCTACCGTTGTGCTGCGCATCTATGGACCGGATCTGGTGATACTTCAGCAAAAAGCCAAAGAAATAGCCGGGGCCATTACCGAAATTGACGGCATTGCCGACCTGCATGTGCAACCTCTGACAATGATACCGCAGGTAGAAATTAAGTTTCAACCGGAAGCGGCGGCGCAGTTTGGCTTGGCGCCCGGAGATGTGCGCCGGGCCGCCACCACTCTGATCAAAGGAACCAAAGTTGGCGAGATATATCAGGGGCAAAAGATTTTCGAAGTGATGGTATGGGGAACTCCCAAGGTACGCCATGATATGACTGTGTTGCAAACGTTGGTTATTGACACCCCGACTGGCGGACACGTGCCGTTAGGTCAGGTCGCTGATGTTTATGTTGCTCCTACACCCAACCATATAACCCGTGAAGCTAATTCGAGACATATCGACGTTTCCTGCAATGTGTCGGGACGGGACCTCGGCAGCGTGGCCCGTGAAGTCGCAGCTAAAGTAAAAGCCATTGATTTTGAAACGGGCTATCATCCGGAGATTCTTGGGGAATATGCCGAGCGGCAACAGTCGAGAAATCGCCTTCTCAGTGTGGCGATATTGTCTGCTGTGGGGATTTTTTTCATAGTTTACGCCGATTTCGCCTCTGTTCGGTTGGCCTTACTGCTGCTGCTGTGCCTGCCCATTGCTCTGACCGGCAGTATCTTCAGTGCCTTGCTCAGCGGTGGTGTTCTGTCACTGGGTTCGATAGTGGGATTCGTTACCGTTTTAGGGATTGTTGGCCGTAATGGTGTAATGCTTATAAGTCATTATCGTCACCTGGAGATGGAAGAAAATATGCCGTTCGGCGAGGAATTGATTCTGCGGGGTGCAATGGAGCGGCTGTCACCGATTCTTATGACAGCGCTTACGACGGCATTGGCACTTGTTCCTATTGTTATTGGCGGTAATCGGCCCGGACAGGAAATTGAACATCCAATGGCTATCGTTATTATAGGTGGACTCGTCACTTCAACTTTGCTGAATCTGCTGTTCATGCCGGCCCTGTATTGGAAGTTCGCAAAGACTAAATCGCAGAGAAATCTTCAAAATCAGGCGGTTTGAGTCTTGGTTTTGGTCATATCTTGAGCAAGTCTTGTTTAATTTCCGGCTTTCGATTCACGGCTGCCGACAAGGTCGCTGAGAATATATTCGACTATTTCGTGCAGCTTTTCTGTGATTTCCGGCGTACAGCCCTGGGAAAATCTGGACAGCTCTTTAACCTCTATACCATTTCCAAAACGGTAGGTATATGCCGCTCCCACCCCAAAGACATAATATGAACTCCCTGACACAAATCCTTCAATTGCCTAATCAGACGGGCGGAGATTTCCAGACTTTTTTCGACTCTTTTTTCTTTCCCCGCACCGGCCAATTCATTAATAATCTCTTCAGGAACGTGGATTCCTGCGACATTTGCATTCATAAACTTAGCCATAGCGGGCGATTTTAAAAACACAATTCCAGCCATAACCGGCACTTTCCCCCCGTTCTTGCTTTCGCAAGAAAGCACGGGGGTTACTTTCTCCATAAAGAGAGCGAACTTATCTACTTCATAAACTGCCTGGGTTTGGAAGAACTCCGCCCCAGCCTGAACCTTTTTCTCCATCTTCATAATCTGCGGTTCCAACGGGTCTGCACCTGGATTCACCACTGCCCCCAGGCAAAATTCCGGTGGCCGACCTTCCAAGTTATTGCCCGCCATATCTTTTCCGCCCATTAATCCTTTGACTGCCGAGAGCAGTTGTACCGAATCCAAATCGAACACAGGCATTGCCTCAGGGTGGTCACCCAATGTTGGATGGTCCCCGGTAAGACACAATAGATTCTCAATGCCCAATACTGCGGCACTTAAAACATCCGACTGCAAACCCAGACGGTTGCGGTCCCGGCATGTCAGCTGCATGATAGGCTCAAGGTCTTTGTCCTTCAAGAGACGACAAGCCGCCAAAGAGCCAACCCTCATTACAGAGCTTTGCAAATCAGTAACATTGAAAGCATCAACCTTGTCCCGCAAAGGCTCCAATTCATCTATTAGCTTTTCTATTTCTATGCCCTTGGGTGGTCCAAGTTCACAAGTGATTACAAACTTATCTTGTTTGAAACGCTCAATAAGTTTCATGTCTTAAATGCCTCCTTATCTCGTTACAGCCCTGCTCGGGGTCCTAAAGTCAGAAAAGTTTGGATTTGGTTTAGAGCTCTATGTCATAGAAGGATGTCTTGCGCAACTCGCTTGACGGCAGCATCTTACTGTGGTTTCGCGGTGTGCGGATTTTTTTAAAGTTTTCTAACCGCCCGACCTTCTGGAGCCTTTCATAAATCAACTGCCAGCCGCAATCTTTCTCAGAGTCAACTTCACACTTTCCATCCTGTGCCCCACCACAAGGCCCATTAAGCAGACTTTTTGCACAAAAAGTGATTGGACAGATGCCGCCGGTATAATCCAGAGCGCAATCCCCACACGCCTGGCATCGCTCATCCGACGGCCAAAGCCCCTGCAATCCGCCTAAGGATACCGTGTTTGCTGCAGGGTGTACAACCTTATTTACAATCTTCGAGACCGCCTGGACCCCGACTCCACAACTCAGCACCAGGATAGAATCCGCTTGTTTGATCTTGTCCATCTCCCTGGCGAGTCTCGTTGCCACCAACACCTTATTACAGAGAAAATCCACCAAAACTGTGCTTGCTGCGTTCTTGCCTGCCTTTTCCAGCTCGGTTTTTATTGCCGAAAGTGCTTTTTCCCCGCCGGTTTCGCAGACCTCGGCGCAACCATTGCAAGCCAGCAGGAAGATATTCTTCTCCTCGCCAAGCGATTCCAGCACTTCCTCTGTTGGTTTATTTTGTGTGAATAACATCTTCAATTTCCTTTAGCACTGTATTAACGATTTCAGGAATCCTCTGTTTTACTTCATCTGTCAATTCCAATCCGCAATCAATTTTCTTGGGTTCTATGCCAATGATTACAATTTCCTTCGGTGCACAATTCATCCTCTCGGCAACAGTTAGGGCATCGATCAAACCTGTTTGATGCAAACTGATCCTGGAGTTACCGCTGAAAATCTGCTCCAGTTTGTCTCTTTCTTCGGTCTTGAGCCGGGCCTTGTAAATAGTCCCTGCCTCTTTGCCGGCTCTCAGTGCGTCAATGACCACCAGTTTCTCTATACTCGGCGTCAACAAAAGGACGTCGAGGCTGGCGGTTCCGCCGTCCATAACTTCTACGTTGTCAGCCAGGGCCAATTCCTGCAACCTCTGAGCTATGTGTACACCGATTCCTTCGTCCTTAAGCAGTATATTACCGAGACCAAGGACCAAAACACGTCCGGCGCCGTGACGGCTCGACTGAGCTCGCCGAAGTCTTTTCTCCGAACTCATCACCAGACTGGCATCTGTTTTGATACGCATATCAAACTACTCTAAATACACCTAACTCACTTCCATTGGCGTCGAGCAAGTGAACCGAGCAGGCAAGGCAAGGGTCGAATGACCGCACAATTCGGACGAGTTCAAAAGGATTGTCTTTGTCCTTAACTTTAGTACCTATTATTGCCTGTTCCACTGCTCCCGGTCGGCCTTTATCATCTTTAGGTGAAGCGTTCCAAGCTGTGGGCGTAATAACCTGGTAGCGGTCAATTTTCTTATCCTTGATGGTTATCCAGTGTCCGAGAGATCCTCGCGGAGCTTCCGTAAGGCCGGCACCGTTGGCGTGCTCAGGGATCTCGCTGTCAACGATAATTGGCTCGTCAGGCTTTAGGCATGTGAGCCAATCGACCATAGCATCGGCGACAAACTTAGCTTCCAAAGCCCTCGCGGCGTGTCGGCCAAGAACGGAATACAAAGCATCAACGCCGGCACTGAATTCACCGAGTACCGAATCGACTAACTCTTTTGTTATCGTCTCGCCCTGCACATAATTGCTTACCATGCGTGCCAGAGGACCCAATTCGTAAACATTGTCTTTATATCTTGGAGACTTGATAAATGAGTAACCCCTTTGCTTATTAGGATTGGGCTTTGTCTGACTTTGAGCCGGGTTTTTCCCCGAACTGGAATCCGCATACCAGGAATGCTTTACATCCTCCGTGATATTCTCCTTGGCGAACGGCTCCAATTGCAAATCGGGGGAAACGACTCCGGTCTTGAATAGCTTGCCGGCTGGCAAATCAAAGCCGCCATAAGTAAGAAGCCTTCTACAGCCTTTGCCAATCTCGAAATAGTCGCTGTAGGCTTTTGCTACAGCTATTACGTCCGGAATGTAGGTATTATCAACAAAGTTGCGTATTTCATTCAACCTCCAGAGGAAATTGGTTATCTTATCTTCGGTAGGTTTTTCGGTAACTCCACCAGGCACAATTCCCACATTATGCGGCATCTTCCCGCCGAAGATTGCAAGCATCTCCTGACACTTTCGTCTGATATCCAGCGCCCTTACGTAATGGTCCACCAATTCGGCATTTTTCTGGCCGGTTACACGATAATCGCTTTCATAGCGCGGCACAAAAGGTGCCAAATCACCCAGCACACTAACCGCATCCACATAATCCAGCGCCGCAAGATGATAAAAATGAAGGATATGCGACTGAAGAAAGTTGGAGCCGAGTATAAGGTAGCGGATAATCTTACCGTTATCCGGGATTTTATCCGTTAAACCAAATGCATCGTCGATGCACAAAGCCGACGCGGTGGCGTGAGAAGCAGGACAGACTCCGCAGATTCGCTGGGTCAAGCGATTCGCATCACGGGGGTCCCTTCCCTGCAGAATTATCTCAAAGCCGCGAAAAAGGGTTCCGGCACTTTTGGCCTCTTTCACCACGCCGTTATCTATTACTGCTTCAACGGCCATATGACCTTCTATCCTTGTTATTGGATCGATCTTTATTTTTTCGCTCATTCCAGGTCCTCGTAGGTAATTTTTTCGTAAATCGGGGACGTACCATCAGGAAATTCCGGCTCAACACACCCAAGACAGGGTGAGCCCGCCTTAACGCACCAGCTCACACCATTATTCCACTGTCTCAGAGGGCAATCCGCATAAGTGTAATGGCCCTTACATCCTAAGTTGTAGAGGCAGCCCGGATCGCCCAATTCTTGAGCAAATTTTCCCTTATCGAAGTCGGCTCTTCTCGGGCAGTTCTCGTGAATGAGCTGCCCGTAGAAAAGCTTTGGCCGGGCCAGATCGTCCAAGTCCAGGGCCTGCACCCCTGAAAACAAAATCACAGATATCGTCCCTATAAACCAATCCGGGTGCAAAGGGCAACCGGGCAGATTGACCACCGGCGTGCTGATTCCGTTCTCAGTGAATACTTCTTTTACACCTTTGCAACCGGTTGGATTAGGCTTGGCCGCAGGAATCCCGCCAAAAGTGGCACACGTGCCTATTGCAAGAGTCAGCAGAGCATTGCTTCCGAGTTCTTGCACGCTTTTTAGAATAGTAAAGTGCTTGCCATCTTCTTCGCCGATGCTGCCGTAGATGCCACTCTCAGCGGTCGGAATTGCTCCTTCCACAACTAATATGTAGCCGTCCTTCCTGTTCTTTTCGGTATCCTTCAAAACCTCTATGACCCGCTCCCCCTGACCGGCCATTATTGTTTCATGGAACAACAAATTGAGTTGTTGGCCGGGTACCAGCTCGTCCAGCAAAAGGTTCTGTATCTTGGGACTGACCGCATTCAAAACAGATACGGAACAGCCCGTACAACCTGCCCCTTGTAACCAAATTACCGGATATTTTTTGGTAGCCACTTCTGTTCCTTTCTATGTAACAATACCGGCGGCTCTTTGGGCCGATTCCACTGTGTTATAAAGCAGCATAGTTATTGTCATTGGGCCTACACCGCCCGGGACGGGTGTAATAAATGAGGCTTTTTCCTTGACGGCCTCGAAATCCACATCGCCGACAAGACGATAGCCTTTTTTCTTTGTTGCGTCCTCGACACGGTTGACACCAACATCAATTACCACCACACCTTCTTTGACCATATCCGCGGTGACGGTATTTGGCCGACCGGCGGCGGCGATGACAATATCAGCTCGCTTTGTGTGAGAGAGAAGGTCCTTGGTGCGTGTATGGCAGACGGTTACGGTGGCATTTGCATTGGGCTTTTTCTGGATGAGCATATTCGCCAGTGGCTTGCCGACTATGTTGCTTCTTCCGACGATTACTACTTCCGCCCCTTCAATGGTTACACCGCTGCGTATCAATAGCTGAATAATGCCGTGCGGCGTGCAGGGCAGAAACGCCTTCTCACCTACCATCATTTTGCCTACATTTATCGGATGAAATCCATCGACGTCTTTGGCAGGATCAATTGCGAGAAGGATCTCAGCCTCATTAAGGCCCTTTGGTAAGGGTAACTGAACGAGGATGCCGTTAATTTTCGCATCGTTGTTCATTTTCTCGACCAGAGCCATCAATTCTTCCTGTGAGGTTTCGGCAGGCAAGCGGTTGTCATCGGAATAAAGCCCTATATTTTCACATGCACGCTCTTTAGCGGTAACATAAGATTGCGAGGCGGGATCTTCACCTACTAAGATGACTCCCAGACCGGGAACAATGTCCTGTTCTTTCAATTTGGCCACTTCGTCTTTTAATTCCGCCCGCATATCGGCGGCTACTTGTTTTCCGTCTATTATTTGTGCTGCCATCGGTCACTCCTAAAATCCAACAGGCTTTTTCTCCAATGTCGCTGCCTGACTAATAAAACCCGGCTCCTCATAAGAATCGGATTCCCCTGCCATACTGGGCTTTTCGTTGGCCAACTCTAAACCACTACATAATGTAGCGTAGGCTCTGCCGGTAAGCAACAAAATTATCGCAGATGCGCAAAAGCCCAAAATATCCTTTTCTGCGTGTTTAGAATAAACCTTGAACCTTTCCGGTGTTTACATCCACATCGATGCGACGGAAAGCCGGATTCGATGCCGTGCCGGGCATCAATTTTATTGCTCCAGCTACGGGCACGATAAAGCCGGCACCTTTATAGACAAGAATATCGCGGATTGGAAGCTCCCAGTCGGTGGGTCTGCCTTTTATGTTCGGGTCGTGCGATAAACTAAGGTGGGTCTTGACCATACAGGTTCCTAAAGTCTTGCTGACTGGGTCGGCCTCCATAGCCTTGGCTTTTTCCAGTGCTTCATCAGTATAAGTTACGCCGTTAGCTCCATAAACTTCCTTGGCGATTAGTTCAATACGTTTTCTAAGCGGTGTCTCCAGCTCATAAAGGAATTTGAAGTGGTTTGTTTCGCTGCAGGCCTCGATCACTGCTTCTGCCAGCTCGATTGCGCCGTCGCCGCCCTTGAGCCAGTGTTCGGAAACCGCAGCTAAAGCTCCGTTTTGCTCGGCGACTTTGCGGACAAGGGCGATTTCAGCCTCTGTGTCGGTGTGGAAGCTGTTTATGCAAACGACCGGTCGGACGCCGCTTTTCTTTACCGTTTCGATATTAGCGATAAGATTCCCGCAACCTTTTTCGACCAGTTCGAGGTTTTCACTGGTGTATTCTTCACTCAAGGGTATACCGGGCTTCACCGTGGGGCCGCCGCCGTGCATCTTCAGAGCTCGAACAGTGGCGACAATAACCACCGCGTTGGGTACCAGGCCGGACATACGGCACTTTATATTCCAGAACTTCTCGAAGCCAATGTCGGTTCCGAAGCCGCTCTCAGTAACGTGGTATTCACCTAATTTCGTGCCGAGCATATCAGCGATAATGGAACTCTGGCCGACAGCAATATTTGCGAAGGGACCGGCGTGCACAAATACCGGCTGGCCTTCAACGGTCTGCAGCAAATTCGGGTTAATGGCATCAACCATCCAGGCGGTCATCGCGCCATCAACCTCAAGGTCAGCAGTGGTAACTTCATTGCCTTTCTTATCGTAAGCCAGAACGATCTTGCTCATGCGCTCTCTAAGGTCCTTTAGGTCCTTGGCAACTGCGAGTATCGCCATCAACTCACTTGAGACGGTAATCTGAAAGCCCGAGTCCGTCTCGTAACCGTCCATTTTCCCGCCTCGGCCTATCCTGATGTTGCGCAGCGCCTGAGCGCAGAAGTCCATTGCCCATTTCATTTGTACGCTTTCGGGGTCGATATCTATTCGCGTCAGATGGCTTTTTGCCAGGCGGGCATCGTCATAGTTACGTTCGTGCTGCATGCGCGAGCTGAGAGCGACCATAGCGAGATTGTGGGCGTTTGTGATACAGTCGATATCACCTGTAAGGCGGATGGAAAAAGGCGTCAGCGGGATGCACTGTGCCAGGCCTCCGCCGGCGGCTGAACCTTTGATATTGAAGGTAGGCCCGCCGCTGGGCTGTCGAATTGCCCCGACAACGCGTTTGTTCAGTTTGCCCAGCCCTTCAATCAAGCCCATGGCAGTGGTAGTTTTGCCCTCGCCCAAAGGCGTCGGCGTAATGGCGGTAACGTCAATGTACTTTGCTGTCGGAGTACCCTGGAGGCGGGCAAGGGCTTGTTGATAATCGACTTTGGCCAGCTTGCGGCCCATTGGAATCAGCTCGCTGTCCTGCAAACCCATCTCTTCGGCCAGTTGGCTAACAGGTTTCATTACTTCCTCGGCAGCTTCTGCAATCTGCCAATCCTTCATTTTTGTTGCGTCAAGCTTCATGGGTCTTTCCTTAGTATATCATAGTATATTGGTTAATTCTTTCACACGACGTTGTTACGCTCCTGCCTGTGGATACAGGGGATTTTACAAAAGCTCTGCATTATCCTCGAAAAGTGCAAAAGCAGGTATAACCGTAGAGCTTTTTTTTTGCACTATTTTGCTATTTGGATATCAGAAAAGTGCCTAAAGTGAGCTAAAGTGCCTAAAGTGAGCTAAAGTGAAAAAATATTCCATAACTTTAGGCACTCCAAACTTTAGCTCACTTATTCTACTCACCACTCACCACTCACCAGGTTATTGTTTCATGCCTTTGCCACCTTAAGCTTTATTTACCGAGCTATAGACCTTCAGAAAAGAATCTGAGTATATTTGCTTGTTCATCAGCATTTCAGCGGTGGCTACTTCGTTCATCAGGTCTTTGTCGAGCACATCAACGATAGCCGAGTCCAGGCCTCGCGAAATAGCCATAGCAAGGAATACCCGGTTTATCAGGCTTCTTTGGGATGCTCCCTGAGAAAGATTCGACAGGCCTATTGTCATGTGCGGGGCCGGGTCTGCCAGATATTGTATCTGGTCCATCGCAGATAAGATATTACCGGGCTGCACCTGGGCGTTCGGAACTTTTACCGGCAGAATGATGGGGTCAATGAAAAGTCGCTGGGTGCCAAACCCCTTTTCCATCGCCTTTGATACGATTTCCGCGGCTATTGCTACGCGGGTATCGATGTCTTGAGGGACACCGTTTTTGTCCATAGTAAGGGCGATAATGTTTGCTTTCGGGCCAGCCTGGTTTGCCATTTCTATGTATTTGTCAAATATTTCTTCATCGCTTTTCCTATTCAAGGGTGTGGAATTCAGCAGGACACCGTTCTCGACGTTGATGACCTTTAAGCCTGCGGCGATAACAGCCGGTTTCTGGGAGTCAAGGCACAAAGGGGTAGAGCAGGTTTCCTGGATTGTTTCGACAAGCCATTGTATAGTGCCTTCCTGGTCAGCGGCGGCGGTGCCAACGTTCACGTCCATATACGCAGCACCCGCGTCAGTCTGCTTTTTGGCTAATTCCTGAATGACTTTCTTGTCTTTATCTGCGATGGCATGCTTGACGTTGGTGAACATCCCATTGATTCGTTCTGCAATTAATAGCATAGTAAATACCTTCCTTTCCCATTTATTTCCTTTAAGTCCATACCTTATTGATGAAGTTCTTGACGGTAGTGACGGCTTTGGGATGGCGCATTCGAATTATATCGACGCCGGCCTGCAGCAGGCAGATGGCGGTGGCCGTTTCCCACATCGGACCCCGGTCGTCGGCTGAGCCCCAGCCCGGTGCGTCTGTGAGCTTGGCCTCCTTGGCCCGCCAGGATTCGTAACCTACGTCACAGATGACCGGCATAGCCATCATTTTGTCGCCGGTAAGGGCGGCGATACGCTGCCGTTCCTGAATCGAATAGGCATACTCTATTCCATATCCCAATGCTCCGGTGGCCTGAAACGTTACTATTCGCTCTAATGGGAAGCCCATATCAGAAGACAAGATATTGACCTGCTTGGCGATATTGATGTCCAGGGGGGCCTCGGTGATCAGATAATGGCCGTCGGCCAGGGCGATAGCGGTCAGGGATTTGTAATTGTCCTCTGTAACGGTTCCGATGAGGCATTTTTCGCCTTTTGCGGCACCGCTGACCTTGGGCATAACCTGGTTGTCTTTTTCGTCATTTCCACAGCCCCAGAGCACAAGAGGTACACCAACTGCTTTTAACACTTCCTCGGTAACCTTGACGGCGTGAGCGGCATCTCTATCACCCTTGTCGGGGTGGATGCCTTCGAATTTGAGACAAATTAAGTCTGCCCCGAACTCTTCTACGCACTTTTTGGCCCAATCGCCGGGACTGTCGAGCACATCTTTATAAGGTTCGAGCAGGACGTCGGGCCAATCGTCGGGCTTGCTGTCCAGGACGTCCATAGCGATGACCGGTTTTTCGCCGGCATCGGCTGCCGAGCCGCAATAGACAACATTACGCGCTCCGCCCACGGTTACCGTGGAGGTTCGAGTGCCCCCATCGTTTTTGGTTGCCCCAAGCGTAAGGTGGTTTACTGAGCCGGTAAATCTTTCTGCAACTTCAGGAACTGGCATTTTGAGACCTCCAAAAATAGTTCATCGTTTATAGTTTGGGATTCGTAGACTGAGAGCTTAAAACTAAAATATCTTCGAATATTTTCCATGCCGCCGAAAAGGCGGGGCTGTCATTTACAAGGTCAAAAACCGTTTTGGCCTGCATTGAGGCTTCGGAAACGGCCTTATCATAAGGTATATGACCAAAGATGTCTATCCCATCTATTTCTTTACTGTTCTCGGCTTTGTTCCATATAACGCCGATTTGCTTTACAACAATCGGCAGTTGTTTTGCAAGGTCGAAAATCCTCCGGGTGGTAAGGGCGCCGATGGAGGTCGGTTCTGCTACGATGCACAGCAGGTCAACATTATTGGTTGTTCGGCGGGACAGATGCTCCATCCCAGCCTCGTTGTCTATGACGACGTACCCGTAGGTTGAGCTTAGTTTGTCCATGAAGGTTCTGAGTATATTGTTCGCCGCACAGTAGCATCCTGGTCCTTCCGGGCGGCCCATAGTAAGCAAGTCGAATCCATCGGCTTCGGTAATTGCCTGCTGCATGTTGTATTCGAAGGAGCGCAGCCGATCCATACCCGCATTGCTGGGTTTCATTTCTCGGATGTCCGCGATGGTGCCGGTCGGTTGAACTCCCAACATCAGGCCGAGGCAGGCATTTGGATCGGCATCCACAACAAGCACGGTTTTTCTGTCGGCCTGGGCCAGCAGGAACCTTATAATCATAGCGGCTAAAGTTGACTTGCCTGAGCCGCCTTTTCCACTTATTGCAATAGTTGTTGCCATGTTTCGTATCTTGTATAAATCATCCAGTATGTCATTCTGAGCGGAACGAAGTGGAGCGAAGAATCTCTTGCCTTATGTAATGCCAGCTTGTTCCTATTTTCTGGCCAGTTCCTTCGCTTCGCTCAGGATGACAAAATATCATAATTTAATGCTTTATGTTTCGCACTTTATGGCTCTTACCGATGGGAACAGCGATAAATCCGTGTGTGGTAAGAAATTAGCTCTGGTAAATTCCTCCATATATCCCGTATGGCTCATCAAATCAAAATACGTCATACTTTTGGCGATTTTTTCTGCGGTCTTTAGGGCTTTTCGGCTAAGCAGTACGGTTTTGGCCCCTGCGATTGAGGTGTTTCCCACAAATTGAATCTTCTCCAAAGGCACATCAGGTAACATCCCGATAGTAACAGCCTGGCGAACGTTCAGGAAGTTTCCGAATCCCCCGGCCAGGTAAACCGCATCCAGGTCTTCGAGCTTTGTCTGGGTTGACTCCATAAGCACCCTGATGGCGGCGAAGACACCCGCTTTGGAACGAACCAAATTGTCGATATCCGCCTGTGTGATTACTATTTCCTGGTGCTCGTTAGCTGCCGGGACTATTTGGAACTGCCGGCCCTCGTCACCTTCGGTTAATCTTGGCTGGCCGTTAGCTTTGAGTCGCCCCGTTCGGTCTATGATGCCGTTGGTAAATAATTCGGCAAGAGTGTCCAGAAGACCTGAGCCGCAAATGCCGACTGGATGAGTATCGGCGATTGTCTTGAGTTCGATAGAACCATCGTCGAGAATAGTCAGTTTTTCGATAGCGCCGGCACCGGCCCTCATGCCGTGCTTGACTCCACTTCCTTCGAACGCAGGGCCTGCTGAGCTTGAGGCACAGACCAGCCAATCCTGATTACCGAGAACCACCTCACCGTTTGTTCCAATATCAGCAAAAAGTGAGATACCTTTTTTGGTAAAGATTCGCGTGGTTAGAACACCGGCTACTATGTCACTGCCTACATAAGCAGCTACACTTGGCAGACAATATAATAGACCTCGCTTGTTAATCTGAACGCCTGCTTCTGCCGCCCGGATTGGCGGCACAAAGCCGGCTGAAGCGACATACGGCTCTCTGCGGATACGCTTTGGGTCCAGGTTCAGCAAAAAATGCACCATTGCGGTGTTGCCGGCACATATTACGGCGGTTATGTCGTGCAAATCGATTTTTTGCCTCGTTGCCAGTGTTACAATAAGATTGTTCACGTCGTGTACGATGCGATTCTGCATTTCATCGAAAGCATTATTCTCTTCTGCATAGATAATTCGGCGAATGTAGTCCTCGCCAAAATTTATCTGGCTGTTATACGTAGCTTCCGTATCTATTGTGTTGGCTTTTGTCAAATTGATAAGATGAGCTACCACGGTAGTTGTACCTAAATCCACAGCAACGGCGAAATTCATTTCACACTGCTTGCCTGGCTCAACCTCTATAACTTCCGTAGTTTCACCGCGTTGACCGATTGTCACCGCAACCTTGTAATTCGCTTCGCAAAGCACCCTCGAGAGTTGTTGCAGAATGCGAAAGCCTGTTTGCATTGTAGGAGCATCGATATTTTCCCGTATTGCCAAGTACAGGCGCTCGTGGTCAGCGGTGTGGTCTTGTACACTCGGGGGTGTCATTTCGAGACAAAGCTTTTGAACTAACGGGTCAAACTCAAACAGCCCTGCTTCAGGCTCACCGGTCAGTTCGCTGAATCTGCGAGCGTCCGTATCCATAAGAATTTGACTTGTTTCCAAACTATGAGACTTTGGAACAGTTATAGTCATATCAGATAGGACTCTGGTCTGGCAGGCAAGAACGACATTTTCTCGTGTTTCGTCCGGTGTAAGTAAAGAGGTGGGCTTGGTTTGAAATTGTCCTTCATCAATTATTACTTTGCACTTTCCGCAATATCCATCGCCGCCACAGATGCTGCTTAAATAAATACCGGCTTTGTGGGCGGCCTCGAGCAGAACCGTCCCGGCCGGCACTTTTATCTTAAGGCCGCTTGGCTCAAAACGGACTGTGCATTCTTTCTTCTTACTCTTTTCCATTCTCGATTCTCCATTTTCGATTTTCGATTCTCGATTTTTCCTTTTACGAGTATCTAACACGCCTGTTAGAAGCGTGCTTTTCAGTATCGAGAGGCGAGCATCCAGTTTAATTCCAGACTTCCTGGAGAAATTTAGGCAGCATCGAACATTCTCTTGGGCCAACCATAACCTCCCAGTTAGTGGCCTCTTCGAGTTTGCCGCTCATTACCGCAACGTAGCCGGGGATTATCAGTTTGCGGTGTTTAACCAGGTCTTCCACGCTGTTTTTGGTCATAGCATCAGCTACCGTTTTTTCGTTGAGCTTGTCTCCGGAATAAGCCGTCAGGACACTTGTGCCTTCGGTATCGACCACGAGGATATAGCTTGGTATCCTGCTGGCCTCGACATCTGATTCCACTGTGTAGTATGTCAGTGAAAAGTTCGTCGTGAACATCATCGGTGAATTCTCATTAGGTTCGCCGATATGATAGACTTTCGGTTCTACCTGGACGGGCTTCTGTGGGTCGGTGAAGATATTCATCACCGCGGTCAGCATCGGCAAAAGCGCATACGGTTCGACAGTATCGAGCACTACAATGCCGGCGTATTTGCAAATTAAGCTTATGGCGGAAGCTGCCTGTGTATCGGTGTCACCATCAGGTACGAAGGATATAGTTGGAAAGCCCAATGGTCTAAAGGTTTTTTTCAGCGCCAAAGCTCGCATCTTTGAGAGATTAAGTAATTGGTCCCGCAGGTTCGGGGTCTGGAGGTTTAATACAATATCTTCGACTCCTTCGGCCTTAATCTTTTCGGTAAGCTCAGCCAGGGCGTCAATTGATTCTGCCTGTGCTACGATAGGGCAGCTATTTTCCTTGGCGATTTTCGCCATTTCCTGAGCAGTATCGGGAGTGGCCGAGGCAAGTAAAGGTACAGATTCTTTAGTTTGAGCTATCGCCGCGGCCATTGCATCGGGTGATTGGGTTACTAAGATTAAAGCAAAATCGCTGGCGTTTTGTACTACTGCGGCAGCCTGTGCAAAAGACTCAGATGAGCCGCTGTCGTTGACGAGAGCTATGGCCCTGGCTCCGATTTTGATGCCGATACGCTCAAACTGGAGTGCATTTACAGCCTCGATGCGTTTGGTTAAATCCTCACCGGTAAGTTTGTCCGAGACGGTTACAGCCAGAACGGTCGGATTATAAAATTTCTCTTCGTGTCGGAATATCACTGTTTCCTGTCCAATCTGGACCTCATTGTCTCCGGTGCCGAACACAACTTTTGCCATTGGCGGGGCCGCTGCCGCAGCGAGTTTTTCTTTGGCTTCTTCAGAGACGTCGGGGCAGTCTTCGAGTTTGGCGCGTTTCTGAGCAAGCGCCATAGCAAAGGCCAGACAAGTAGGCATGCCGCACTTTTTGCAGTTGGTTTTCGGTAGGAGTTTAAATATATCCAATCCTGTCAGTGCCATAGCATTCGTCCTTTCTTCGTATATTGTATTTCTTATTAGAAAGTGCCTAAAGTGAGCTAAAGTTATTTTTTCACTTTAGGCACTTCAAACTTTAGACACTTCAGTTCACTTGATTTCGTTCCGTATTTCGTGCTTTTTAGAACATCGGTTCTAAAGTTGTTACGGGGTGCTCGTTTTTGGTAATAAATTCCAAAACCTCTTCTTCGGTCGCGGCCGAGGTCTCATCGGCAATCTTGGCTAAGAATTCTTCCGGGGTCAGTCCTATTTCCTTGACTCTTTCGGCGATAGCATCCTTAATTTCTTCTTTGAGCATCGTGGGCATCCATACTATCCGCTTAATCCCGTCTTCAGCAGCTATGAATTTTCTTGAGCAGATGTAATGCTTTGAATGACCGATGAAGCCTGGCGTCTGCTGTCCGCCGCCGACAGTGCCGGCGAGCGTCGAAAACTTCATCCCGCAAGGCGTCATCTCAGGAAACTCCCTGTTGACAATCATTATTCCTCCTGTTGACGGCAGCACCGCGGCGATACATTCGAAGCAGCCGCACGAGGTCATCGGGTCGGTAATCATACTATACTGGCTCATTCGCTCGATGTTACCACCACTGGCCTTTAGGACAAATGCGTTTACCTTGTCCCATTGGCCGATGGTCGTCTCGATACAATTTCCTTTAGAAATGGGCTGATTGGGCCCTGAGGGAGTTATCTCGAATGCCGCCCGGCAGTCCAGCCAGCTATAAGCACCGCACAAACCCGGACGTTCCGGCGAAACTACACAGACGTGGTTCGGAGCGAAACTCTGGCACAGTGTGCAGGAGTAAAATGTATCTATCTCTTCATCGGTCATACCGGCAATACGTTTATCGCGTTCGGCGAATACCTTGCGGGCCGTCTCACGAAGTTCTACGACCTTCCGCTCATCAGTTAAAATCCTAACCTGTACCTTATCCAAAATGTTAGAATATTGGTCGTGATACAGCCCATGGAGCAGCGTGCCTATATGTTCGAGTCTGAAGCCTGCCCTAAAAGCATCCTTGGAGATTCGTACCCAGCTTATGTCTCGCTGGCCCATATGCCACAGCCCTTGTGCCTCATTCATAAATGTGTGCACCTGCCGCTCCAGCACCGGCTCAAAATCAGGCTGCATTTTTCTCCCCGCTACTTCTATCACTATTCCCAGCGGTAGTTTTCCCCCTTCTTCGAGAGAATCGACATCTCGCCCTTCCACTTCTACTTTGCCGTCTTCAACCTCGCTGATATCCAGCATCTGTAGCCATTCAAACGCTGGCGTTCTTTGGCCGCCGAATTCGCAGTGCATTTCTTCCTTGCGAATACGTTCACCTTCAAATGCCGGGCTGTGTGGCACTGGGATGTCTATTTCCGCGACCTTTATCTTCAGGCCGCGAACTTCGATAGCCTTCTCGACGATCTGGTCGTGAGGAATTTCAGAAACCACATGCTCGTACGTGCATACACCTGTGGGCAGAATTTCCGGGATGTCCGAATCGGCGATGACGGGGAAACCGTAGTTAATTGCACCAGCGGCGGTTGCATACCATTCGTCTGTAACCTTGCCCAGGGCCATAACGAAGGCGAAGATTCTGTTTTTGTTGTAGAGCAGATTGCGCCGGAAGTCACCGGCCTGAACGCCTCCGAAGCTAAGGGCCGCCCGGCTTGCGAAACCGAGGGAGTATATTGCGGATGTGATTTCGCATCCGAAAGGCACAAGTCGCGTCTCCCAGCCCAACTGTACGCCGCCTTCGACGAGTTGCTCGGCGAAAGTGGTACCGTTGTTGTGCGCGGACATAAAGACATACAGGCTTCGTTCTTGGCACTTTCGGGCAATTTCTACGGCAGTTTCCACATCCGGTGCCGCTCCCGCAATTGCAGCAAATCCTGGTGCTGTCCCGTCCACGAACTGTATGCCGCGCTCTCGCAGGATTACATCATCGGCTGCGCCAAGCCAAATGCCGTCCACCGGATTGGGGCCGATTAGATACTTGCAGGCCTCGATAATCTCCTCTGCAAAAAGCGTTGCCATACCGGCGTCCAGAGCCTGGCCCAGATAAGGTACCCACAAATCATCATCGACCGGCGGCGGCAATAAGTCTTTTACCTCCTGCGTTACTTCTTTGAAGTCGGCTAATTTTTCCACCGCTCTTCCGGTCATAGAGTAAATGATGGGTATGTAGTAACCGGTGTTAGGAAATTCGACTTTGCAATCTTCGCCTTTTTCGCTGATGGCCTGCGTTAAGATGTCTTCGGCCTGCTTGGCTATTTTATGAGCGCCGCGTATAGCTGCTGATGCAATGATTTTTGACATAAACTAACCTACCTTCGTATTTAATATACTGTATTACATTTTACTGTTTCGATTTTGTGCTCTTCTACTCTATAGCCAATGCTCGCCGGTCTTCCATATCGTAAAGCTTGCGCTCCTTCTCTACGTTTATTCCCAGAGCGTCGCGCTTACTTTCTATATGTTCAATCATCATTCGGGCGGCCTTGATTGGGTCACGTTCAAAGGCCCATTTGCCGCCTATATCTTTTTCCATCTCTTCGGTTAAATAACGTGTTAAATTTGGAGCTCCGAGGACGGGCAGTGGCTCGCCAATAACGGTATAAACACCTGAAGCGACGAAATACATTCCGATTGAAACGGCCTTTTCTGACATCCACTCAGGTGCGGCCCCGGCGACCGGTAACTCTGAAATATCTTCGCCCAGGCCGCCTTCGGCAACTACATTCGACAGAATTGTCAATATCCTGCTGTTATCCACGCAAGAGCCAACGTGAAGAACTGGTGGTATCCCCACAGTCTCACAGACCTCATGCAGGCCTTTACCGCAATATTTTGCCGCTGCATCAGGTCTCATCAGCCCCGCTTTGCCTGCCGCGATCGCGCTGCAGCCCGTGCTCACGACTAAAACATCGTTCTTGATAAGTTCCTTTATCATCGTAAGGTGACCGTAATCGTGCACCTGCTTTGGATTATTGCAGCCCACCACTCCAGCGGCACCGCGAATTCGCCCGTTGATAATATTGTCATTTAGAGGACGGTAACTGGCCCGGAATCGGCCACCAAGATGGTAAAAGATATTTTCCGTGGTAAAACCGGCAATTCCACGCTCCTTTACCTTCGGAATATTACCTTTGCCTTTTCTGTTTGCAAAATTCTCAATGGCGATTTTGATGATTTTCCTTGCAGTTTCCACTGCCCTGTCCTCGTGGAATTCAATGTGTTCTGCTCCTGCAATTTTACACTTGGGCGAAGTGGTAATCAGCCTGGTATGGAAGCAGCCGGACAGCGACCCCAGTGCGGGCATAATGCACTGCACGTCCACCAGCATAACCTCCACTACACCGGTCATCACCGCCAGTTCCTGCTGAAGGAAATTTCCAGCGACCGGTATCCCGTGACGCATCAGTGTCTCATTAGCGGTGCAGCACATACCGGCAAGATTGATGCCATTGGCACCTTTATCTTTAGCCATTTTGACCAGTTCGGGTTCCTGCGAGACCGCCACGATTATATCTGACAATGTTGGCTCGTGACCGTGGACAATGATGTTGACCTGTTCGGCATCAAGTACGCCAAGATTAGCCCCGAATTGAATCGGCCAGGGGCTACCAAACAGAATATCAGAAAGCTCAGTAGCGATAAGCGACCCACCCCATCCATCGGACAGAGACGCTCTAATACCTTGCTTTACAAGGTTTTTATAGTCTGAGCCTACGCCGATATGTGTTCTGTGCATAATCTCCACGATTTCACGGTCAATGGAACGAGGAGTTACACCGAATTCTTCCCAAACCTTTTGCCTGGCTGGTGGTGGATAAGCAGCCGCACTGAGGAGTGTTCCCTCCTGCTTGCCAAATTCAACCATCACCGCGTCAGCCAGATCAGCGGCTATCTCTTTCGTCTCTCTGCCTTCTACCTTAATGCCATACCTTGCTGCGACTTCCCTCAATTTCAACTCGTCCTTAATCATATAGTCACAACTTTCGTTCTCGACCGCCATCTTGAATGTGTGTGCGATGTCCCGGCCGTGGTCGGAATGTGCCGCAGCACCACCGGCAACCATCCGCACCAAGTTTCTTGCAGCAATCGTATCCGCGGTAGCACCGCATATACCCGCTTGCGGCCCATCCCCAAAGGGATCGATTCGACAGGGGCCCATTGAGCAATTTCGGCAGCATATCCCAAGTTTGCCGAAACCGCATTGAGGTTCTTGCTGCTCAAATCTGTCCCAGGCGTTTTCTATGCCCGCTTCAGACATACGCTTAAGCATTTCCTGTGTTGCTTTGTCACTACTACGTTTTTTTGGGTCCATAAACAATCCCTCAGTAATCAGTTAATCGCAAAAATTTTATTAGAATTTGCCAAAATACAATATTTCATCTGATATTTCAAGCACAACTGCTGACTTTGTCGTTATCCACATCTCGGTTTACGGCACACTCACTCCTTTTTGTAAACCATAGCAGCTTCGAGGTGTCCGGCAGTCTGCAGTTTTCTGCATTTAGGACATAGGCGTACGCGCTGCCGGAATTCTTCGGAACTCATATTTTCGATTTTGCCCAGGACTTGCTCACTAACCCGCGCGCTAATAATTGGCGCTCCACACTTCTCGCAGACAAGTAACTTCGCCCGCGATTTGAACGGTGATATCTCTACCTCCTGCTGGTCTTGGTGAACCCTGACTTTGATGGTTCCCACCGGGCAAACGGCAGCGCATGCTCCGCAGCCGATACAATCATCAGAAGGCTGCCGGAAGGGCACCGCCACGGTACGGTCCGCGCCGCGCCCGGCAAACGCGATAGCCGATTGTCCGATTACTTCCTCACATACGCGAACACACAGGCCGCACAAGATGCAATTTCGTTGACTCTCCGTGACGTTGGGGTAGCGCGTTTCTTTCACACCCATACGTTCGGCTAATGCCCTGAGCTCCTGGCTTTCCGGTGCTCTGGCAAGCAATAGCTCCATAACCCCGCGACGGGCCCGCTGAGCCCTTTCGCTGGAAACATAAACGACAATGTCGCGCCGCACCGGGTAATTGCAGGAGGTGATTAGCTGCCTCCAGTCGCCGCGGTCAAGCTCCACCATGCAGAGCCGGCACGATGCATCGCATGAAACAGCCGGGTGATAGCAAAGGGTCGGAATCCATATCCCGGCCTTTTTTGCAGCGTCGAGAACCGTGGCATCCTTTTTAACCCTGACCTTACGTCCATCTATGGTTACTGTAGGCACTGGCTTACCTTTCCTTATACCTTTAATACAGCGGTGAAGGGACATTTTTCCCAACACGTTCCGCAGAGCGTACATTTCTCCTGGTCAATTACATGCGGGACTTTTTTGTCACCGGTGATAGCATCCGCCGGGCAGTTCTTCAGACAGATGCCACAGGCTTTACAGGCCTCGGGGTCGATCTCATACCGGAACAGGCCGCGACACTCTTTTGCCGGGCAGCGGCGGTCTAAAATGTGTGCATCGTATTCGTCGCGGAAATAGCGTATGGTGGAGATAACGGGATTTGCAGCAGTTTTCCCAAGGGCACACAGAGCCGTTCCCTCTAATATCTCTGCCAAGTCCTCAAGTCTCTCTATGTCGCCGACCTGTCCTTCTCCATCGGTTATGCGGTCAAGAATGTACAGCATCTGGGACAGGCCCTCCCGGCAAGGGGTGCATTTGCCGCAGGATTCTTTCTGGAGAAAGTCAGTGAAATACTTCGCGACCTTCACCATACACGTGTCCTCGTCCATAACAATCATGCCGCCGGAGCCCATCATCGAACCCAGCTTGGTGAGCTCGTCGAAGTCCACACGGGCGTCGAGGTGTTCGGTAGGTATGCATCCACCGGATGGGCCTCCGGTCTGAACTGCCTTGAAGCGCTTGCCGTCCGGTATCCCCCCGCCGATTTCGTCGATGATACGCCTCAGTGTGATGCCCATGGGGACCTCGACCAGTCCGGTATTTACCACGTTTCCAACCAGGCTGAATACCTTGGTTCCTTTGGACTTTTCTGTTCCGATGCCGTCGAACCATTTCCCACCCCGGTTTATAATCTGTGGCACATTGGCCCATGTTTCTACGTTATTAAGGTTGCTGGGTCTGCCCCGAAAACCGCTTTCCACAGTATGGATATACTTTGCCCTGGGTTCGCCCGGTCGGCCTTCCAGCGAGGCCATCAGCGCCGTGGACTCGCCGCAGACAAAGGCCCCGCCACCGCGGTTGATCCTAATATCGAAGGAAAACGAACTGCCCAGGATGTTCTTGCCGAGCAGACCGAGATCCTTTGCTTGTTCAATTGCCTCGTTTAGGCGTTCCACCGAAAGAGGGTATTCGTTCCGTACGTAGATATACCCCTGCTCAGACCCAATGGCATACGCTCCTATGAGCATGCCCTCGATGACGGAGTGAGGATTTCCCTCCATAATTGCACGGTCCATGAAAGCGCCGGGGTCCCCCTCGTCACCATTGCAGATGACATATTTTGGTGAGCCGTCTGCCTCTCGGCAGGAGCGCCACTTGCGTGCGGTTGGGAAGCCCCCGCCGCCACGTCCCCTAAGTCCCGCCACTTCTACTTCCGAGATCACATCTTCGGGCGTCATCGAGGATATTACCTTCGCAAGAGCGCTGTATCCTCCTTCCGCGATATAGTCGGTGATTTTCGTGGGGTCAATCAGGCCATTGTAGGCCAGAGCAATTCGCTTCTGGGCCTTGTAGAAGGGAATCTTATCCACAGTATCTGCCTTTTCGCCTGTAGCGGGGTTCTCGTAAAGAAGGCGTTCGACCACTCGCCCACCCAGCACTGTTTCACGAAATATCTCAGCGATGTCGGGCTCCTCCACCCTCTGGTAGAAAATGTTACCGGGCTGGACGAGAACGATCGGTCCGCACTCGCATAGACCATGGCAGCCAACGGCTTTGGCCTGGACTTCAACATCCGCCCCGGCCTGCTTCACAGCCGCACAGAAAAGCTCGTACAACTTCGGCGACCCCTTCGCGGCACAGCCCGGGCCAGTACAGACATGCACGGACTTTGTGGAGGGAGCGCGTCGGCTGAGCAGCTCTTCCCGGATATGTTCCAGATCGGCAAAGCTGCTGAGTCGCGTGTTGCCAAGCCCTGTCATATTTCAGCCTCCTTTTCAGCAGTTGCCTTATCTGTGGTAAGTTCGTATAGAATCTCGAGGGCCGATGCAGGAGTAACACTATCATAATATTTTCCGTCCACAAGCATTACCGGCGCTACTGCGCAAGCGCCCACGCAATTCACGGCTTGTAAGGTGAATAGGCCGTCGCGGGTCGTACCGCCCGGCTCAACATGGAATTCCCGGCAGATAGTCTCAGAGATTTTGGGCGCGCCCTTAAGGTAACATACCGTGCCCATACATAGCGTTACCTCGTGTGCCCCCTTCGGCGCAAGGTGGAACGATGAATAGAATGTCGCCACAGCATAGAGGCGGCTCATCGGCACTTTAAGCCGCCCTGCCAAGTATCGTAGGTGCTCTGCCGGCAGGTAGCCACATTCGGACTGCAAGTCCTGCATCATGGGTATGAGCATCCCGGTGTCTCCGTCATAACGTTCGACTATCTGTTCTATAAGCTCCCTATCTTTGGGCATGTTTACTGTTTCCTACAGTGGCTAAATAGTCTCGATAGTTACTTCCTTGCCTCTTTTCCGGAGTTCCTCGGCAATCTCCCGCACTACAGCCAGCTTCATGCCCAGTTGTCGGGGCAGGTCCGGATTTTGATGGGCCGGGTTCACGCTCAGGCCCACCATGAAGTGGATGTGGTCAACATCCAGGCACAAACGGACCAATGCCGAGGACCCGTCCGTATCGAATTTTACCGTCTCTTTATCGGAACCCGATTGCAGCAGGTCATTAGTCTTAGTAAGGGTCAAAATCCCCTCAGTCGTCAGATCAACACCTTCCACTTTAGCCAATGGAGGGACATCGGGTTTTGCCGTAGCCAGATCGACTTCCAATGGCTTGCCTCCCAGATAACGGGCGACAATTTTTGCCGTGGTTCCCCCGCAAACCGCCAGAAATCCGGGACATTGTCTGAACCTGGTGACGATTGCTTCATCGGCGCTCTTGTCCGCAGGCGGGCCCGTCAACACAGTAGCCACAAGCTTTTGTCGAGCCTTTATAACGACCACGCTCACATCGTCCCCGGGCTTGCTGCAGTACAGGTCCCAGACGGCCTGGGCAAGCTTATTGGCGAGCTCCTGCGCGGAAAGGTCCGGGTGACAGTGTTCCTGAAGGAAGCTCGCGATCTGATCCAAACCCCATCCGAGAGGATAGAGTCCTCCTATGCCGGCGTTTACCACACCGTCGGAGACAAAGACAATCCAATCTCCCCTTTTTAGTTGTAATTCTGATTCGTGAATAGTCTTACTCTCAATTTGGCGCTCCTCGTAGGGCACGGGGACGGATTTTCGCCCTCGCAACAGAATGAACGGGGGCGTGTCGAACTCCACTACCCGCGCGCGCCCGTCGCGGAAAAATTGCCCGATGGCAAAGGTACTGTAAGCGAGCTTTCGGACGTCACATACAGGCAGTGTCTTACCCAATGTCTCCACCACTTCGTTCAGGGACAGCTCATTCTCCATCAGATGCATAACGATTCGCGTAGTCAGGATAGACAGAATGTTGGCCTTGACCCCGCTTCCGAGACCGTCAGAAAGGGCAAGCGTAACGTAATCGGCATGACGAGCAACAGCTACATTATCCCCGCAGAGTTCTTCGCCGTGTTTCTGAAGTTGTTTTGTACCCCACTCGTAAAATAACCTCATTGCTGACTTTCTTCCTCATATAGGGACATAAGTTTCATTAGAAGCACCTTGGTCTCTGCTGTTGTCTCACCCAGAAGTCTTGCTATTTCCTGTGCTGTTTGCATTTGCCGTGAGATTACTTCCTGTGCTCGTTTCAGTGTCTGCGCCCTCAAATCAAGGAAGTCCTTTCTGGCTTTTTCCTCCTCCGAGATGTCGATGAAGATGCCGCAGTAGAGGTCTTTGCCCTCGATAGGAAAAATGCCCACGCGGTAGCTAACCTCATGCTCAGGAATGCTCTCTTTGACCATGAGCGATCCGCCCGCGGCGATGGCACGTTCGAAGCAGTCAGAATGGACGAATTTCTTGGCCAGTTGGCCCAAAAGCTCATCATCGCCACATCGGAACATAGTCAGAAAGGCCGGATTTACGAAACGGATGTGCGTCTCTCTGTCCACCAGAAGAACCCCGTTGGGTGTGTGCTGTAATATGGCACTGGTGTGCGCGACTACTTGGCTTTCGGGAAGTTCCACAGTAAATTCTCCTCTAACCTGGGTCCTTAGCAGGCTGCTCAGGTGTTTCTTCCTTGAGAAGCCCCAAAACTTTTTTTCGGAACATTTCGGCCCCATCTTCCACGCTGGAGCTGCTGAAAATCTCATCGTCAATCTTCCAATTAATACCCTCGCCACATCGATCCATGCAGAATGAGCCTTTTAACTCGACCTTGTCCCCAAGGTCCTCTTTGGTCAGAAAGTCGTTGAAACGAGCTATCATCTCCCGGGCACCCTTGATGTGACAAGAGCTGCCCACGCATACGGTTACGGTTATCATTGAGTATTCTCTTTTTGCTTTTCTTTGTTATTATTTTGCTGAGTTGATAAGGCAAGTTCCCAGGCGGTGAGCCGGCGTTTGTGCGCTGCCAATTCCTTTTCGTCAACTAATTTCAATGCGCCGGTGGGACAGGCCTCAACACAGGCTGGTTCCTGACCCGCTTTGGTTCGCTCAATGCAAAGGTCACACTTGAGCATAACTTTGCCGTCGGTGGAGACATCAATAACTCCAAACGGACAAACCATAAGGCAAAACTTGCAGCCGATACACCTGTCTTGTTCTATCAATACAGGCCCATCAGCTTCGGGTCGATGTATCGCCGCCGTTGGGCAAACCGAGATACACGGCGCATCCTCACAGTGCCTGCACTGCAGTGGCACTGCAAATTCCCCAGCCGCCTCTACCGTTACTCTTCTCTGTGGCGTAGGCCGCTCCGCTATCGCTTCCTCGAGAACCCTCGACTTGGAATGCGCCACTGCACATGCTATCTCGCAACTCTTGCAAGCCAAACATTTTTCGATATTTACCATTATGGCTTTACCCATCTTCGTCTCCAAAACCAAAATGAAAAACTATCTATATAATAGAAATTCCTTACGTTGTCAATTATTGTTTTTTGACCTTTGAAGAAGACCCGGAAATAAGCTCTACCAATTTGTTCTTTGCCTGTTTGAGCTGCTCGGTAACTTCAGCATCGGCTCCAAAAACGGGGGCGCGTCTGAGGTCGGCTTCCTGGAGAGACCGGCTGTACCGAAGAGTTCCTAACTGCACTGTATCTTTCAATTGCGATTTTATCACCTCTGCCTGAGCCGGCTCGGTAATCCTGTTAGCAATTGTTCCAACACAACCAATGCCTAATTCTTTGGCCATTTTGGCGATATTGTTGGCCGTTTCGATACTTCTGCCTCCAGGCTCAACAACTGCTACAAAGGCATCAATGCCTTGCACACTTGCTCTGCCCATAAATTCAACGCCGGCAGCCAAATCAACCAGGACCAGTTCCTGACGTTGTAATATGGTATGCGTCAGCAGTGCCTTTAAGAACGCGCCTTCCGGACAGGCGCAGCCGGCGCCGGCCTGGGTAATAGCTCCTAAGACCAGCAGCTTCAACTTACCCACTTCAAGCCAGTATTGTTCCGGCAAGTCGCTGACTTTAGGATTGAGCTTGAAATATGCGCCCACAGAGTCTTTGCCGGTTCCTGTACGCTCAGCAATCAATTCTTTCATCCTGATGAGTGGTTGTGGACTTTGCTTGGGAGTTAGGCCGAAAGCTGAAGCAAGGTTGGTGTTTGGGTCGGCATCGATTGCCAGGACGTCAAATCCGCTTTCGGCAAATAGCTGGGCCCAGATTGCACAAACTGTGGTCTTTCCTACGCCCCCTTTGCCACCAATTGCTATTTTTACGCCCTGCATTACAGATATAATAGCGGCCTTTTTATCGGCCGTTTGCTTCCCTACACCTGAACAAATAGATTCAAAGTACGATATAGGCTGACAACCTAACCGCTTTGTGAGAAACTGTCAAGCGTTTAGCTGGTAATATTTGTAAATGGTTAGTTGGTGAGTAGTGAGTGGTTAATTAACTACTTATTACTCACCGTTCACTATTTAACTATTTTCCGTAGCGGTTTTTACCAAGGCCTCTACGGTCAGATTCGCAGCCGCTAACAAGGCGTCCAATGGTAACTGAGAAGCTGCGGTTTGGTCGAATAGTATTAATGCCCGGGCATCGAATTCCTCACAACGGCGCCAAATCACTATTGTCAGCGGCAGCCGGGGCAATATATACAACCGAATTGAGGCGTCGCCAAATTCACATCGTTCGGCGTCGAACTGGGCCGAAATCTGATGTAAAACTTCGGGATGGCTGCCAAAGGTTTGTTCTAACTTTTCGGTAGGCAGGCTGTGCAGGCCTCTGAAGAAGAACTGACCGCCCGGTAAGGTTTCGGCCCCAACAAGTTTGTCGGTGAGCGGCAGATCCTGGGCATTTATCAAATATGCAAGTATGCAAAGCTGTTCGAGAAACTCCGCAGGTTCCACCGTCAGGTATCCTGCGGACTGTGGAGAACCGGACGGGGCGGAAAAGATATTCCTGTCCGAAAGATTGACCACATACTCGGCATTCAGAAAGGTAACAATGTAACGCTCCGGGTTGCTGAGATATTGGCACTTTGCCCGTTGCGCTGTTTTCGTGCCGTCGAGCTTGTCAAGCTGTTCCCAAAGACCTTCGTGAGCCATTGTGCTTCGTTCCTCTATTCGGATTTCGTTTCTGCGTAACTTTGCACATCAAATCAGTGTTTTTGGAATTCTTCATAATCAGCCATTGTATTAAGATTCACAAGCCAATCTGTGTTGTCCAGCTCAATATACTTGACCGTGCACAGGATGAATACATCGGTTATTTTACGTTTTCCTGATGACAATACCTTGTTTATGGCCTCGAGCGCGGTTTTGCGGTAGATAGCGAAGAGCGGTTCGTATTTTTCATCGCCGGTTGTTGGAACGACTATGTCTGCCTGGCTTTCAAGGGCGTCGGTGAGCATCCTGTTTACACAAGCCAGGTTTATTTTTGGAATATCGCAGGCAACTACGAAATTGAGTTCGTTGGCCGAGGCCTCCAGGGCCGAAGCTATACCCATCAAAGGCCCCTGTTCCGGTACTTTGTCCGGGATGACTTCGAAGCCAAGAAACGCAAACTTGTCCACTTCATTGGCACTTATAAGTATCTCATCGAAGAAGCCGCGAAGCTGTTCGCAGATTGCCTCTATTATAGATTGCCCCTTAATCGGCAGCATGTTTTTATCAGTGCCCATTCGGCTGCTGCCTCCGCCGGCCATAATTATCGCTGTCGCCTTTGTCCCGCACCAAAATTCCCTCCGTCGCTGGCCTGTTCGATACTGGTTTACTGGTTTCGCCTCGGCGCTGATTTTGGTGCGGGATATTATCCATTTGCCGTTTCTAAGTTTTATCCTGTCGAGGTCGAAATCAAATCTGCTACCATCTGAAATCACAATTCTATCTGCATATTTTTTTACCTGCAGGGCTGAGCTTTTCCAGACTTTCAGGTTACTGTTCTTAGCCATCAGGAAAAGTCCCGGTTCAACCACTTGGCGCAGTGAATTTGATTCGCAAATTGAAATGGCATCAGTTCCGATTACATCCAGCAGGGCGGTTGTGCCCTCCAGAAGGTGTTCTTTGAGAACGCGCAGCCAGAATACCCGGCTTGCACCGGCAGTTAGGAGTCTTGCTGTATCTTTACCTGAGCTGCTATCGGTCTCTTCCGTAATGCAATAGACGCCTTCCAGCGAAGAGCAGACCCCGCAGCCTTCACCGCCGCGAGGACATTGGCCGTCTTTGTCCTTTATGGTAGTAACCTTTATTCCTATTATATCCCTGGTCTTACTGAATTTCCTGAGAAGTGTGCAGGCCAGTTCTGTCTTGCCCACATTGGCTCCTGCAGAACCAATCATCAACATTCCATCAAGCTTAATCATTTTATTGGTTCCCGCAAAGCGGGGTCCCTCAACGTGATGCTGAAAAGCACGCTTCTGACAGGCGTGACGGCGATTTTTGAGCATAGTAATAACTTCATCGATGGAGTCCCCCTCAGTTGCGGCAAGCTCCTGGCAGGGCAGACCTGCATATACTTGTCGAACTGTGTCAGCTAATTCCCGGCGAACGACAAGTAATACAACGGCATTGCTCGAAATCAATAATGAATCTACGTTCTTGCGCCAGCCCTGGTTGTTTAGTTCCAACGGCCCGAATTCATCGACAATGACAAGGTCAGCAGATGTCGTGGCCTCTGCGCTCAGAACAGCTTTGCCGAGTTTTAATCCATCGGCAATAAAAGTGAATGGCTCGGCTTTACTTGGGCTTATTTTACGTCTTGCCAGGGGTGCTCGCGTTCCGTTTTGCAAATCAAGGACATCAAATCCGAGCAATTCGCTGTTATGGTAAAGGGGAGGCGACAACAGTCCTGCGACGTTAAATCCTTCAGCACGGGCGATTTGTGCAAGCTTCGTAGCGCTGGTGGTTTTGCCGCAGTGTTTTGGGCCTGTCCACAAAATGAGCCTGTTTTGTGTTGTTACCATCGGCTGTTAATTCAAGAGATATATGCCGTTATGCTGAAGACCCACAATCCGATAGTAGCCGCCAATACAGCGCCCGGGACTAATTGCGATCGTAAGTTAAACGGCGTAACAAAATTTGCCTTGAGCCGTTCGCCAAGACGAAAACCCGATGGTATCAAGACCGCGCATCCTAAGGCAGTCATGCTGCCGCTGATTCCGACGTGTCGCAGCACCACGGCGAATCCTGCCTGCACCCAGTGCTCATACTGGAAAACATAAGTAATCATCAAGGCAAACAATGCGTAGTATAAATAAACGGCTGCCGCTGCTGAGAGAGGCCGGCTCTTTATCTTAAATACGCTGAAAAACAAGTCGTAGCAGATGCCCATCAGAAGAATACCCAGAAGATGACAGGCAAAAAACGGGACATTCAGAAACTTGTACAACATCGCACAGGCGGCGATAAGCGTCGCCGTGCCTTTCTGCGGGAAATATACCTTGGCGATAGTCATTACGATAAAGCCTATAATGGTTAAAGGAACCGATGCGTAAAGCACACCTGCACGATACAGAGCACCGCCCAGAACAGCTTCGGAAATACCCCACAATCCACTAAAAAACAGGACTCCCAAAATATACTCTTTCTTCATTTGTGTCTTTCCTTAAATTAAAGCTTTGTTTGTTGCATTAAACTTATATCATAGCTCTTACCTGCCTTCAAGCCAATGCTGGGCGAATTTTAATAAATCGAAGGTGTCCACAAGTCCATTCGGCTGGTCTCCCCGCTTTAGCGGGGACAAGTTTACCCTTGCGGAAGCAGGGGTGAGGTCTGTTCCGCCACACCAATCGGGTTCTGAGCATCCGGTTTGCAGCCAATGTTCGGCGAAAATGCTAAAGTCGGCAAGGTCAACATCACAGTCGCCGTCAAAATCAGCGGTCTGGTCGATTGTGAAAGCATCAGTGCTGGTTGTAAGTAACTGATAATAATCGTAGTAAATACCTTCTTGCTCTGAAGTGTATTGTTCGAGGACACCAGTTACACTGCAGAAATTTTGTCCTATCTCTATATAGGGGTGATAAATTTCGACCCTATCGCCATTCATATAGTCAGAGGCCCAGCAGGTAAGGTTAGGGTCAACATTGCTTGTAAGCAGGTAGTTGTCATAAGCCTTTCCGTAACCAAGGTCCTTAACATAAACATCTATGATTTTAATCAGTATTGCCTCATATTTTTCGGCATTGTGGTCCGGCACAACCCAGACATCAAGGCCTTCGAGAGGTGCGGCAATTTCGTCAATTGTTACAACCTTTGGTACCGGTAGAGGATTGTTTGTACTGACTATCGAAAAGCCGGCGTTATTGTCCTCTATATACTGCAAAAACGTAGTACCTTTATTGTCCTCAACCATGACATTGGTGAAGGAAAGCCGGTCCCCGACATTTACATCAACAAAAACTCCCGTGCTGTATAAGTCTTTCACCTGAATAGCACCCCAACCATCAGGATAGTTCGGGTCTTGAATAATAAGTCTTGGTCTTCCTGTTGGAGGTTTGTGAGTAACTATTCCGCCGAGACAATCGACGACATTCCCGTTTTGGGGGCTGATGTCGTTAGCATCTGTGGTGTACTGGATTTCATAGATTGAAAGTCCAGTAGTTGCGCGCACCAAGCCGACCTGTCCGAGTGTATTTGCAATAATTATAATCATCAATTTTCTTCTCATCACTTAGCTCCGTTCTGAATTTTGTGACATAGTAAAAGTATTTTCCTTTATACCGGTTTCTTTAATTCTCAAGGGTACCAGTCGGGGTCGCCGAGGGGTGGCACCTCCAAATCATCAGGCCAATCTGGTTTCCAGACTGAGGCTTTCCATTGGACGTGGTAGTCGCAGTAGAGGATGGAGCCGCCTAACAATCCACCGTGCTTAGCGTGACGGGCGCTGAAAGCCTTGGGATAGCTGCCGCAATATTTTCCCGCCGTGGGATTATTTTTCCTGCCGCCGTAGCCTTTTGCCGGGTCGAGCAGTTGGTCGAACAAAAGGATTAAGCGAGGGGGATTGCTTATGGATGTTGTTTTCAAAAAGCTGGGCATAAGCCAGTCTGTACCTTTATATCCGTAAGGAGGCCAGCAGTTTTCGTCAAGTTCGAGGCAGGAGTTCATAGCATAGGAAAAGTAACCGCTTCTTCTGGGCCTGTATTTGTAACTTTTGTCCGGTGCAAGCCTGGCAGAGGGGCACTGAAATACTGTATTTATGCCGGGGCGATGCCAATAATCGTGGTCTCGCCAGGGTTTTTCTCCCATCAGGGGCGGTAGCACGTCCACCCAGCCGAAATAATAGTCTGCACGCTGGGCATCTGTCTGTGGATTGCTGGGCGTGCGGTCGCGACCGTCGATGTGAGGGTAAAAATCATTATTTTCCGCGGCATAGATTTCGAAGGCCAATCCCCACTGCCGTAATCGACTTTGGCAAACCGTTTGTTTGGCAATGGACCTGGCGCGGCTCAGCGCCGGCAAAATAAGGCCGATTAGCAAAGCTATCACAGAGATAACGACCAGCAGTTCGACAAGGCTAAAAGCGCAACACAAAGCAGGCCTAAATGTAAGCTTGGCCATTTTGCTCATTTCAGAAGTACCTTGATATGTTTTTCATAAGCTTTTTCAACCGCTTTTTCGATGTCGCTGCGGAACCTCGTATATGCTTTGACCCATTTTTTGCCTTGCTCGGTTAGAGCGGTTTGGCCGCCCAGGATGCCACCTCGCTGTTTTTTCACTAAAGCGATATTCAAAGCGTCCTGTGCTTTTTTCAGGTCGCCCCAGGCCTTTCGATAGCTTATCCTGAGCGACTTGCTGGCCGAAGTTAATGAGCCTGTGTTTTCGATGGCTTTAAGCAGTCGCCATTTGCCGTCGCCGAAAACGCCTTCGATGTCTCTTGTACTGAGCCAGAGCTTGAACCTTGCTCTCAAATTTTTCACGTTCCTGTTCTCCTGGCTTTCATGCAAAACAGCCGAGTTGACATTTACAGATTCTTATATTGTGCTGATTGCAAATACGCCCAATCTCAATAATTTCCGTCTTGAAGTTTTTCGCCAGCTCAAAGGCCTCGGCGCACGTCAATCTCTTTCTATCATCTGACTGTTGTCTGCTGTTGGCGGATTTGAGAACGGCATTAACTAATTCTTGGTTTTTGTCCATCTGTGCTTCTTCTCAAAGCCCTTTTCGGTTATGCACAACTCGACATATCGACCAAGAAAGGATTAAAACGTCTGATGGGTGTGATGTCAATATAAAATTTTTTCCGTAAGGCTTTTGTTAAAGCTGCCCCCAAACAAACTGACCGATACGGACGAGTTGTCAATCATAAGGATTGGTAAAGAAATTAGGTTTCGTTTTGGCTCCAGCGAGGACAAGGCTGGCAAGGAAGCAAAACGCAGGCCTACTGGTTGGTAGTCCGAGTTTTGCTGACACCGCCAGCCGCAGCCGCAGCCAGCCAAAAATGGAAGATAATTTATTTACAAGTCCTAAGTATCTTGCTTCCAAAAATATACGACACTTTGTCATTCTGAGCGAAACGTAGTGAAGCGAAGAATCTGGCTTCCGCAGAAACGGTTATATCTACCACTAAGGCCAGATGCTTCGCCTTGCGGCTCAGCATGACAGTAAAAATCGGTCAGTTTGAGTATTGTATATTTTCCGAAGTGGCCCCTATAGAAACTTCCTGGGGGGCATCTGATTTTGGCAGGGTGAAGAAGAATGTGCTTCCTTCGCCGGGATTTGACTCAACCCAGATTCTGCCGCCGTTTATTTTAACGATTTTTTTCGCGATAGAAAGGCCTATACCTGTGGATTCAGTTTCATCTTGCGACGAGAGCGTCTGGAATATCTTAAAAATCTTTTTAAAGTACTTCTCATCAATTCCAGGACCGTTATCGGCGATACTGAATTTCCAAAAGCCATTCTCTTCGAGACAGCCGACTTTGATTTGGCCTTTCTCTTTGTCCATATGTTTTATGGCATTGCTCAGCAGGTTGTGAAAGACCTGTCTGATGGGCGTTTTTCCACATGTCAGGACGGGCAGTTTGTTCTCAACGGTTATTTCGATATTTTCCGGCGGGTCAATCTCGTGAATTATTTCGGGTAACATTGTGTTCAAGTCCACTTGTTCCTGTTCTTCTCTGAAGTGTCCGGCGCTGGAATATTGGAGGATGCTATCGACCAGTTTATCCGCTCGCTTTGCTTTTTCCACGAGCAGCTTAACCTGTTTTTGGCCTTGTTCATCAAACTTATCGGCGTAGTCCGTTGATAGCCAATCGGCTAAGGTTCCAATTCCCCGCAACGGTGTCTTTAAGTCGTGGGCTGTTATATAGGCGAACTCCTGCAGCTCTTTGTTTGTACGCCTCAGCTCGCGGACAGTTGATTCAAGGTACGTGTTGAGTTTTTCCAGAACCACTTCTGCCTTCTTGCGCTCTTCCTCAACGCCGAGGGCCTCGGCAAGTATATAGAAAATTTTCAACTCGTTTGCATTGAACGTTCTATTTTTTTGAAAGACAACGCACAAAGAGCCGATGGTTTTACCGTGGGCTTTAACAGTACAGCCGACATATGTCTTGAGTTTATATTTGGTGATGTTGGCATCAGTTTTGGCATAAGGCGTTTCATCAAGACCGTCGATTACAAATGGCTCATCTTTATTGTTGCTTATAACATCATAACAAATATGGCCTTCTTTATTGTCCTCTTGTTTGAAGTCCTCCGGAATATTCCAACCTCCTATTGTGCACAAAAGAGGACCTTCTTCCTTGTTATAAAGAGCGCATGTACCTTTGAAAATAAGTCCTGCAGTTTCAACGATTTTATTAATATTCTTATCTGGATTTGGACCAAAACTTAAAAAGCATTTATTAACTTTGTCCAGCGTTTCCTCTTCCTTCTTGCGTTCTGCTATTTCGGACTCTAAGACTTTGTTGGCTTGCGCTAGTTCGGCCGTCCGTTCCTCAACGCGTACTTCCAGCTCATCGTGAGCTTTCCGCAGTGCCTCCTCGGCCTGCTTGCGCTCGGTGATGTCGCGAAAGCTCCAAACCCCTCCTGCAAATCTTCCTTCTCGAATCAATGGCTGGGAATATACTTCCAGAACCTTACCTTCTTTTAAGTACAAGATGTCGGAACTGTCCTGGTTAGCAGGACAGAAAGTTTGCAACTTTTCAAGAAAGGCCGATGGGTCCTTTAATCGGCAGTCAAGATGTTCGAGTAGTTTCTGGTCATTTCGCTGCTGAACCAGCTCTTCAGGAACATCCCAAATCTTAGCAAATCGGTTGTTCGTGTGGCTCACCTGGCCATTTTCATCAACCACCAGAATACCATCAGCGGTAGATTCAAGAGTTCCTCTCAAGAGGTCCTCACTTCTGCGGAGCTGGTGCTCCATTTCTCTGAGGGTTGCCAGCTCCTTTTTCGCCGTGATGTCGTAAAGAACACCCTGACTTCCGTTGGTTTGGCCTTTGATGTTCTTGGTGCGGGTTGAGAACAGCGTAACAAACAGCTTCTTGCCCTTGGCGGTTCTCAGCGTTAGCTCTTCGACTTCGACACTTGCTTTCTTCAACTGGTCCAAAATCCGGTCTCGCTGATGAGGATTGTCCCAGAAACGTTCCGGCAAAAACTTCTTGTTTATAAATTCGTCCGGGTCGGTTGTCTCCAGCAATTCCATTAAGGCAGGATTAACATAGGTTGTGTTATTATTCAAATCGACGATATAAATGCAGTTGCGGGACTCGTTCAGAAGCCTGAAGTAGTTTTCTTCCTCTTCCTGGAGCCTGCCTTTGATGGCCTTGAGGATGTCGGTCTGAGTTACTACTCCGAGTAAAGTGCTGTCATCCATAACGAGCAGCCGGCGAATTCTCATCTTTTCCATCATTTTGCTGGCACTTGGAATAGAGTAGTTGGAAGGTACGCCCATCACCGGAGAAGACATTACGTTTTTCAAAATGGTCTGGGCCGGATTTCGCTTCAGGGCGATGACTCTTTTGAGAAGGTCTCGTTCCGTAAAGATGCCCACAACGTCGTCCTTATCCATAGCGACCAGACAGGATATGTCTCGTGATGCCATCAACTCTGCAGCTTCTTTGACAGTTGCCGAATCGGCTATAACAGCCACATCAGAGGTCATAAGTTCTGAGACATTTTTCCACATGCCATAGGATGTCAGGACTCGGACAATATCGGTTTGTGTTATGATACCAACCAGCCGTTCCTCCTCCAGAACGACAAGTCGCCTGATGTTTTCGGCTTCCATGATTCTGCCGGCGTCCATGACCGAAAGATTACGAGGTAGGCTGCGGACAGGGGAGGACATAATCCGCTCTACTGTCATTCTGCGGAAATCATTTCCCTCAGCTACGGCCTTTTTCAGCAGGTCCGTCTCTGTAATAATTCCTGACAAATCTCCGTTATCTGAAACAATGACGCAGGATATGTTTTTATCCGACATGATATTGGCCGCCGAGACTACAGAGCTTCCCGGACAGACGGTAGCGACATCTTCAGTCATTATATCGCCCACTTCCAGCCAATTCCGAGAGGTGGCCGGCAAAGGACTCGAGCAGCTATGTCTTATCTGGCTCTCGACCAATTCACTGTGTTGTGGTTTGTCCTTGTTTTCTGCCATTATGCCATTTTACCCATACTATGCTCTATCCCAAGTTTTTCTTCCAGCTCTCTAATTAGTTCCTTCAAATTCTGGTTTTCGGTTCTAAGTTCATCCTCTATAAGTATTCGCTCGGATATGTCGCGAGCTACTCCGACAATCGCAACCTCGTTTCCGTTTGAATCTTTAATAGTTGACCTGGAAAGAGAGATGGGAAATACGCTGTCGTCGTTTCGTTTATGGTAGAAGCCGACTTCCCAGGAGCTTCCAACAGTTCGGGTCTGGAAGACGCTTCTGGTATTTTCGGTTTGCTGTTTTCCTATCCAGAGGACAGTGCTGTTTTTCCCGATAATCTCCTGCTCCTTATACCCGTAAGTATTACAGAATGCCTTATTAACGAAGATAATCCTGCCCTGCATGTCGGTAATATAGACGCTATCGTCCGTGCTCATAACAGCGCCCGAGAGCAATTGGAGTTTCTTTTCGACTATCTTGTGGCTGACGGCATTTTCGACGGTTATTGGAATGGCTTTGAGATAGTTTTGGTCGAAGTCTTTTATCAGATAATCGTAAGCGCCGGCCTTCCAGGCTTTGACGGCTGTTTCCTCGTCACCGGCTCCGGTAACAACTATAACGGGGGTATTCCCCGCCGACTTCAGGATTTCAAAAGCTGTGCCGTCCCCGAGTGAGTGGTCCGTAATTACGATATCAAACCGCTCGGAATCCAATGCTTGCCGGGCCTCCGAAACAGAGCCGGCTATTGTGCAATCGTAAGGGATGTCATTCTCGTCCACAAATCGCTTAAAGGCCATCTGATCGAGCTGGTTGTCTTCGATGAACAGAATTTTGTATCTTGTGTTTTCCATAGTTTTAGTCTCCATTTTTAGTCTCCATTTGACGGTAGTTCACTTAATGTCCAATACAGGTTAATGGTACTGATTGCTTTGGTAAACTTTTTATAATCGACGGATTTGACTATGTAACCGGCGACGCCAAGCTTAAAGCTTTCTACTACATCCTGCTGTTGGCTGGATGTAGTCAGGACTACGACGGGTATCTTTTTCAAGGACTCGTCTGCTTTTACGATTTTTAGAAATTCGATGCCGTTCATCTTGGGCATATTCAAATCCAGGAGGATGATACACGGCTTTTTATTGCCGTCGTTTTTTAGATACTCCAGGGCTTCTTCGCCGTTAGCTGTGCTGACCAGTTGGTTTTTAATCTTCAGGTCTTTGAGCGCACGTTCGACAATCATCACGTCCACACCGTCATCTTCAGCGAGTAATATTGGCTTCGAGTTTTTCATTTTTAGCCCCCATTTTGGTTCCCGCAAGGCGGGGTCCCTTTTGCTTTGGCAAAGTAAAGAAGAAAGTGCTTCCTTCGCCAACTTTTGATTCGACCCAGATTTTTCCGTCATATAACTCGACAATTTTCTTTGCCACCGTAAGTCCTACGCCGGTGCCTTCGAAGTAGGGAGAGGTCGGCAATGCCTGGAATATTTTGAAGATTTTTTCGAAGTGTTTTTCTTCGATACCAGGCCCATTATCGGCGACACTGAATTCCCAGAATCCGTCCTGTTCGACGCAGCCGACTTTTATCCAGCCCTGCGGCTTGTCCATATACTTTATGGCGTTGCTGAGCAGATTCTGGAATACCTGCATAATGTGAACTTCTTCACACTCAATTACAGGCAGTTCGTTTTCGATTGTAACTGTAATGTTTTCCGGTGGAACGACCATGTTGATAATTTCCGGAACAAAGTTATTGAGATTGACCTGAATCTGTTTTTCCTCTGCATGGCTGGCTCTCGAATATTGGAGGGCACCTTCAATCAGGCTATACATTCGCTCGACGCGCTCCAGAAGCAAATTCATTTGCTCGTTGGCCTGGTCACCGAGCTTGTCCGCACAGTCGGCTAATATCCAGTTGGCTAAGGTCTTAATCCCGCGCAGCGGCGCTTTTAAATCGTGCGAGATTATAGATGCAAATTCTTTCAAGTCTTTGTTAATGTGGTCAACTTTTTTGATAAGTTCATCCTGCCTGAGTTCGGCCTTCTTGCGCTCGGTGATGTCTTCGCCGGAAAGTAGCGCTCCAACTATCTGACCGCTTGAGTCCCTGATCACTGTATTATGGAAGGCGATCAGTCGTTGCTCTCCATTCTTTGTCAGCAATTGATTCTCATAGTATTCAACCGGCTCAATATTTCCTGCCATCAGTTTACCAAAGACACCCCTTATTTCTTCCCTTATTTCCTGCGGAACCAAGAGGTCAAACCAGTTCTCGCCCACGAGCTCCCCCGCAGTGTAGCCCAGGATTTCACAACCCTTTTTGTTAATGAGGGTTATGTTTTCATCAGCATCGATTGTCGCCAGCATCACCACCGCTATATCCAGGTATCCCTCTGCCTTTTCCCTCTCCCCTCTTACCTCCTCCTCAGCTCGCTTTCTATCTGTGATGTCTTGGCCAGAGCATAGTGCGGCAGTTATCCTACCATCCTTGTCGCGCAGCATGGTATTATGCCATTCGATAATTCTTTCTTCGCCGCTTTTAGTCAAAACAGGATTTTCGAAATACTCGAATGCCTCGGTTTCTCCTTTACTTAGTCTTTCGACAACAACGTTCACCTCGTCACGGACTCGTTCTGGTATGAAGTTCTCAATCCAGTTTTTACCGATAATATCCTCTTCGTTATAACCCAGTATTTTACAACCCTCTTGGTTTATTAATCTTACCTTTTGGTCTATGCCAACAACCCAAAACATCACTCCCGCCACATCGAGGTACTTCTGGGCCCTATCCCTCTCTTCCCGCACAGCCTCTTCAGCCTTTTTGCGTTCGTCCTCTATTTGCTTCCTTTTAAAGAAACCCGGTATCTCATATTTTGTAACCTTCTTTGCTAACTTTGGCTCTTTCTTCAGATACTCTCTTATGTAACCTTTTATCTTTGAAGGGTGAGCCATGATGAATCGACAGGTCTCATCGCCCTTTGCCTTACATGTTATCTCTGATGCAACAAGAGGGACGCCGAAGCTTTCCTCGCACCACCCTGAGGAATAACCTGCATTCATCACACAGACCGGAAAATCGGGTTTTTTACCTTTTTTCTCCCATGCATCAGACTCGAATGAATACGGATGGTCGTATATAAGGTAGAAGTTTTCGTCTGGTGTGGGTTTCGACTCTGGAAATATGTTGACAAACGCCCATCCGGAATGTGAAAAATGGACAGGCCCTGCTGAGAGTTTTTCAATAGGGTCTTTAAGGTTCATTTTTTTATGAAAGTTTTTTGCATCTTGTTTACCAATGGCATGGGCTATATCAAAAAGAAAACTTCTTGCTACATTAAGTGCTTCTTCTTCTCCCCGATCTTTATATAAATTTTCTATAGTCTCGAAGAAATCAATTGACATAGAGGCTGCTCTCACTAAGATATAGCGCTCACCAAATATTTCAATAGTGCCCTTTGATGGATCTTCTTTCTTTTCTTTAAAATATTTACTTGTATACTCTTGGGCTTTTTGAAATATCAACTCGAACTGTTTTGGAACCTGAACTGTATTTAACATCGCTCACCCATCACAAATTAACATTTCCACTTGTAATCTACCATGCGCCACTTGCGGCTTACTACTGAGATTCTCTTCCAGATACCCTGTTTAATTAAGAAGGTTATCGGCATATAAGAGGTGCGATTTCAGAAGAAAAGGCGTTTCGGGGGCAAGAACAAGACTTTTTCTAATATAATTGGCAACGGGGTTGACAACAGCATTGGCGGCTGCTATAATAGAGTTAGTCAGGGGTGTGTTTTTAGCGCCTAAATAATAAAGACGCAGGCTGACCCCGTTAGAAACTCTATACGGGGTAATGATATGACACAAAAGGAAAAATTTCTAACGGGGCTGACCAATAAATAAGGCCCGACCGATAACTGTAGCCGAAAAGTGGGTTTCAAAGAGGTAAAAATGATGAAAAGCGTTTCTGTGTGTAAGGTGATTCTGGTTATTGTTTTGTGTGCTTTGTTTTTAGTGCCTTTGGGGTGTATGTCTTACGACCAGCCGGGTGAGACAGTGGCTGAAGGACGCAGAAGGCATAAGCGCACTCTTCGTATTAACCGGCTGGAGATGATGGCAGACTTGGACGCACTTATGCTTCTTGATAAGCCCAGCAAGCTGACCGACAAGAGGATACCATAGTAGAGCACAAGAGACTAAAGTGCCTAAAGTGAACTAAAGTGTCTAAAGTGAGCTAAAAATAATCCATAACTTTAGGCACTCTAAACTTTAGACACTTTAGGCACTTTCTAATTTGGAATTTTTCAGCGGGGGGCGTTCTTAGTTGTTGGCGGGTTTCTGGGAAGTGGTGATCTGGCCGATATATTCCGGTACAAGCTCCTTGATTTTCTGAACTATTTCGTTGTGGTTTTGCGCTTTGGCGATATTTACCAGTTTGTTTATGCCTGTCCGAAGGCTGTCTCTGTCCATCGGAATATTTCTCCATATACTGATTTTGGGATGCCTTGTGCGCTGCATATCTTCACCTTCTATCGAAAGTTCCTCGAAGAGTTTTTCGCCTGCTCTGGGTCCCGTGAAAACCATTTCGATTTCTTCTCCGGGTCTGAAACCGCTGAGTGTAATAAGTGTCTTGGCCAATGCCACGATTTCTATTGGTTCGCCCATATCGAGCACGAAGATTTCTCCACCTTTTCCCATTGCTGCTGCCTGCAGAATGAGCTGGCTTGCTTCTGGTATGGTCATAAAGTACCGTTTCATTTTTGGGTCAGTGATAGTTACTGGCCCACCTTCGGCTATCTGCTTTTTGAAGATAGGTACCACTGACCCCTCAGAGTCAAGCACATTGCCAAACCGCACGGTTACAAAGTGTGTTTTGCTGGTTGTGCTTAAATCCTGAACATACATTTCCGCAATTCGTTTGGATGAGCCCATTATGCTGGTTGGATTAACTGCTTTGTCGGTGCTTATCATTACAAAGTTTGTAATGCCGTAATTGTCTGCGGCATCAGCGACGATTTCTGTGCCAACTATATTGTTTTTGATGGCTTCGCCGGCGTTAAGCTCCATCAAAGGTACGTGCTTATGGGCGGCGGCGTGAATAACAACCTGTGGTTTGTAATTTTCGAAAATTTCGTCCACGCGGGTCCTGTCGGTAATGTTGCAAATAATCGCTTTTATGAAGACGGCGGGAAATTGTGTGCGCAGTTCGCGCTCTATGTAGAACAGCGGATTTTCGGCCTGCTCAATAAGCAAAAGCAGCTTCGGGTTGAAATTACATAGCTGTCTGCACATTTCCGAACCGATAGAACCACCGGCACCGGTAACCAGAATTGTTTTGTCCCTGGCAAAGGCTTCTATCAAGTCCAGGTCAAGCTGCACAGTTTCTCTACCCAACAAATCGTTAATGTCAACCTCTCGAATTTGTGAAACACGGAGCTTTCCAGAGGCAATGTCGGTTATTGATGGTACGGTCTGGAACTTAATTTTGATGCCTTCGCATACCCGAACAACGCGCATTCGTTCGCTATGGCTTGCCGAGGGCATTGCGATGGCAATTTCTTCGATGTTGCGTTTCTCACAGACTTCGGGCAGTTGCTCAACAGTGCCAAGGACCGGCATTCCATGAATATTAATGCCTTTTTTGGCGGGGTCATCATCAATAAAGCCGACGACCTCATATTGGGTTACGGGCATACGGTGAATTTCTCGAAGCAGCGCTTCGCCTGCATTGCCTGCGCCGACTATCAGAAATCGCTTCAGTCGGCTTGCTTCGGCAGTTCGAAACTCCTCATAGTGTAGCCGTATTAGTATCCGCAATCCACCAAGTATCAAAACTGTGGCGAACATATCGGCCATACATACACCTTCGGCAGGCCTTTTCATGTCCGGTGGTAGATTTGCACGAACGGCATCGATGTGGCCTATTGCAAACCATAAAGCTACGATAATTAAAGTACTTATCAGCGAGGCCCTAAATATTCCGAAAAGATCGGAAATCCCTACATAGCGCCACCAGCCACGGTATTGCTTGAAAAGCCCAAATACCGGCAGCTTGACGACGAGAAAAAAAAGTAACAAAGTAGGGTATATATCTACCCAACCAGGTCGTTCGAACTGCATTTTATGTACCACCAGGAAGGAAAGCATTAAAGAGGCAGCGAAAGCAATTATGTGAGCAAGTATAATCAGAGGCCTGCGGAAACGGAGCAACGTAGTAGGGGGGGGAACTGAAGATTCCGGCAGGTTTTGATTCTTGTCGTTCAACTGTGTATTTGTGTTTGTCTCAGGCATATTTTCTCGACACCGCAGTTTCAGGTGAGCTAAAGTGCCTAAAGTTCAAAGTGCCTAAAGTTTGGAACTCACTTTAGCTCACTTTAGGCACTTTCTAATTTCCTTTAGCTCACTTTAGGCACTTAAGTTCGTGATTCGGTTGTGGCCGGCTCGATTTCAGCTTCGTCGAAATATTTATAAATATCCTCCAGAGCGGTATTGTCAACTTTGTTGCGCATAAACGAATAGATTATGGTATTGGCAGAGAAATAAAAACTTATTATGAAAGAGACTACTAAACCGACGACAGCGAGTAAAAATAAGTGCACCAAAAAGGCCGCCAATGATTCGGCCCAGTTAGTTGTTGCCAAACCTGAAGAACTGAGCAGATTCATAAATTCCGGCTTTGGCCAGATGGCTGTAAGCTTATCGACCTCTTTGCTGTTTTCTGCCCAGACGCCAAGCTGCAAAGCCAGGTGTGTGACCAAGAGCAGTAAAAAGGCAAAAAATCGAACAAATGTGTAACAAACTGCGCCATATACCGCGGCTATCGCCGTGTAAAAAACCATTCGCCAGGGCTTTGCATATACGTAACTAAAGGAACGGCTTATCGCATCAAAACAGTCCGAGCCGTCATACGTCACAGCGGGGTACATCAGGTTGAATCCTGCAACCGTTCCTATCAAAACGACCACAATCAGCGCGCCTGCAATCAAAGCTAACGGTACAAAGATACCTATTATCAGCTCACCGGCCCAGGGAATGTTGCCCATCAGCCCGAGGAGAAATATGAACAGGCCTATGAAAATGATTATGGCGACCGGTGCCAGAGGTGCGGTGAAGAAACTTGTGAATCTTTTTATGCTGAATCGCAGTGCTTCGGTTAGGCCGGGTTTTTCGCCCCGGGCGAATTGCAGCGCTGCGATTCGACAGATGGCGCCACCGGCGATGGAAATTACAGCAAGTTTTATTACAAAAAAGATGATGCAATAAACGAAGTGGTGCCTTAGTGCCCATTCCACAGCCCTAAAATAATCAGCAATATTTCTCACTATCCCCCGGAGGTCGAATGCGAATACCGAATCCACTGCGCCCTGGAATTTTGTAGCGGAGAAGTGCCAGAGTGTTGAGAATATACCCCTGCGCTCATCCATTAATTCTTTGTTTTCTTTAATGAATTGTTGTAGCTCGCCGGGATTCGTTATATAGATATCCAACTCTGTAACTCTGTCACCTCTGCCCACGACCGTTTCGCTGAAGTCCATAATCCAGCCGGCCAGACAGATAATAGCCAGTGCCAAAAAGGCAATTATTAATTTGGTTGGCTGGATGGCCATTCGGAAAGTTCGGAATATTTTCGGAAAAAGAAGGCCGTCAAAAACTTGAGAGGAATCATTGTCGCTGACCATTTTGCTTCCTTTCAAAAAGATTACAATCGATATTGGCCTTGTGTAGAATAAACGAAAGTATATATATAACGTATTATCGGTCGGTTTCAATAAATTTCATAAGATTTTGTTTATGAGTGCGGCTGTTTACTGCTTGTCAGAAAGGGCATCAGAGGAAGTATCAGATGGCTCGCCGGGTTCTTGCAGTTCTTGCAAGTGTGCTCTGGAGACTATTTTGTATTTGGCGTCCAGCCAGGCGCCCAAATCTATCAGCTTGCATCGTTTGGAGCAGAATGGAAAGAGTTTTGCTTGTTTGGACGGTTCTTGTATTGATGTTTTAACGGTTTTGTGACAGACCGGACATCTGTGTTTCATATTAAGATATCAATCTTGCATTTATTCTTCCGGTACCAGGCCCTGTTCGAGCATTCGTGCATATTCAACACGGTATCTGGCCCAGGGCTGAGCTTCAAGTCGAGCTTTTGGAATCGGCTTGCCGGTGCCTTCGCAGATGCCATAAGTTTGCTGCTCGATGCGATTGAGCGCCTCGTCGATTTCTTTCAGTAGTTTCCTTTCGCTATCCATCAGTCCCAAGGCGAATTCCTGCTCGTAGTTATCTGTTCCGATGTCGGCCATATGGATTGGCATACTTGACAAGTCACCGGTTGCGTCCAGTCGGGATTTCTTCAAAGTTTCGTCTTCAAATTCGTTTACATTTCTCAGGATTTCCCTGCGTTTTTTCAACAGCATTTGTTTGAAATGCTCAGTATCGGCGGAAGTCAAAGAGCGTTTCTTTGTCCGAGTCGAACTTACTTTTTCTCTGGATGCTTTTTTACGTTTTTGTGCCACTTGCCGGTTTACCTTTCTTACCACTAACTTTACTTTTTGTATAAAAGCTGATTATAACACCTTAAAGTATGTTGTATATAGTATTTGTTTTATCCAAAGGCTACTGTTCATACGGCAAAAGTATAGTTACTATAGTTAGATTATTCAAGTTAAATCGCCTTGACAGCTTTAATGTCTTGATAAATAAGCAGTTACGTCAACAACTTAATGCTTTTGTTCCTGTTGGATGTTGTGTGGTTTGCCGGCGATTTGTCCGCTGTCTTTTGCAAATTTTCCCAGGGGAATAAAGAATTTTTCCTGACCCAGGCTGCCTACAAATGTCCTGACGCCAAAAACTTTCTCGATTTGCTCCGGGGATAAAACATCTTTGGTTTCGCCGATATGATAATTGTCATTGGCACCGAGAAGTAAAATTTCGTCGCAGTATTGGGCTGCCAGGTTGATATCGTGCGTTACGGCCACAATCGTTTTGCCTTTTTCGAACTGGGCGGCTTTGAGCAAATCATATATGCCAACCTGATGTTTCAAATCCAGAAAGCTTGTTGGTTCATCCAAAAGCAAAACCGGGCTGTTCGCCGCAAGCGCCCTTGCTATAAAAACCCGCTGTCGTTCACCGCTGCTGATGCTTCCGAGTGGTCGAAGAGCAAATTGGGCAGTGTCGGTTGCCTCGAGCGCTTCATTAACCATCTGTTTGTCTGTTTTGTTCTCGAACCCGAATGTACCTAAATACGGTGTTCTTGCCATCGATACCATCTGGGCGACAGTAAAATCAAATACCGGTACGAATTCTTGGCGAACTACGGCGACTTTTTGTGCAAGTTTTTTAACCGAATAAGATTCCACAGGTGCCGCGTCAATCCTTATGGAACCGGCTTTGGGCATGAGCAGTCCACAGAGCAGATTTAACAGCGTTGTTTTGCCCGCACCGTTTGGCCCTGCTATGGCCAGAAACCGCCCATGAATTACTTCAAAACTGATATCTTTTAAGATTGTGTTTTGCCGTGTATAGCCAAAGCTCAAATTTTCAACTTCTATAAAAGCGTTCATTTTAACCAGCTAACTTTTCTACTGTATTTAACCAACAGGGCCAGGAAGAATGGCCCGCCGACAATGGCTGTTACCACACCTACCGGCAGTTGTGCAGGAGCGATGATAACCCGTGCCAGTGTGTCGGCAATTACCAGAAATATCGCGCCAACGATACCGCTCAGCGGAAGCAGTTGGCGATGGTCAGGGCCGAATACCAATCGAACTGCGTGCGGAACAATCAGCCCTACAAATCCTATTAGTCCACTCAGGCTCACTGCAATGGCGGTTATGGCCGCTGCTATCGCAAAGGCGATTATCTGGGTTCCGGCAATGTTTACGCCCATACTTCTGGCATCAGCCTCACCAAAGCTCAGGGCATTTAACTGTGGACTTATGTAGAATAACGCTGTTATCCCTCCGACCACACATCCGGCCCCAATCCACAGCACAAGAAAATCCTCTTCGGCCATATTTCCCATCAGCCAGAATATTGTTGAATACACCTGCTGGCTTTTGGCAATCGATGTCAGGAACATAATGACCGCCGAAAAAAAGGCATTAACCACCACTCCTGCAAGCAGCAGGCCGGTTACATGAAACTTCCCCGTCAGGCGGCCGATGAACCACACCAGCCAAACCGTTCCCAAGGCTCCCGCAAAGGCGAAAACCGCTATCGGCGAGCGTCCCCAGACTGTCCAGTTGAATCCACAGATAACTGCGATAATTGCCCCAAGACCGGCCCCGCTCGATATACCTAATATGTATGGGTCGGCAAGGGGGTTCCGCAAGAGGGCCTGAAAAACGACACCAGAGCACGCCAACGCCGCTCCGACCAAACAAGCCAGGATAATACGGGGTAACCTGAACTGCACAAATATTTCGTAATCGGGATTCGCTCTTGTCTGGATGCCCGCCCCACTGAATACCGCTTTCAAGGAGACGCTCTCGGTACCGATAAGAGAGCACACCAACATCACCACAACAAGCACTGCAAGTGCTGATGCGGTCCTTATAATTAACTTTTTTGGTGTCAGCAGTTCCTTCATTTCTTCAATTCTCGAAAAGCTCCGGCCTTAAACATCTGGCAATAGTCTCCGTCCCCTCATATAGTCGCGGCCCAAGCCGTGAGACTGTATCGCCGGGTATCACGTAAATCCGCTTGTTGGCTACGGCGGGAAGATTTTCAAACTTACTCCAATATTGAAGCGCTCTGTTTTGTTGTCTCGCCGGGTCTTCCTGGGCCATCGCTGGTTCAATAATAACGTCCGCGTCGCATACAATGACTTGTTCGGCCCCGATTGGCGGGTATTTATGTACCGTTCGACCAATGGCATTTTCACCCCCGGCCAGTTCGAGCATCTCATTAACGAACGTATCACGACCGGCCACCCGTAAAGGCTCTCTCTGAACAACCCAGAGCACCCTGACTTTTGTCTCCGTACTAACCATAGCTGTGAGCGTATCCAATTTTTTCCTGATGTTGGTTGCCAGCTCATTTGCCTGAGGCTGTTTACCGGTGGCTGCGCCGATTTTCTCGATGGCCCCAAAAAGGTCGTTCACCTTTTCAATATTCACCGTTAGAGTGTTATAGCCTATTCGCTTCAGACGCTCGGCAATATTTTTCTGCTGGTGGAATCCGAGTGTAATTACCAGGTCTGGCTTGGCAGCTATTACTGCTTCAATGTTCGGCTGCCAGAATGTTCCTACCTTCGGCTTTTGGGCCGCCGCCGGTGGATAATCGCTATCAAGCGTAACACGGCTAATTTCTTTCTCCAACTCGAGCGCGAAAAGGATTTCCGTAAGGTTGGGAGCTAAGGAAACAATTCTTTCTGGTTTGGTAGGCAGGGGGGTGTCGTTGCAATTTTGACCTTGCAGTGGACCAAATATGGCAAATCCCGCAGCCATCCAGCATGAGAGTATCACAAATAACCACCACCACTTATTCATAGTAGTATCTTAAGCCACTCATCCAAAACGTTTTGCAAGAACATTATTGTTGTAAGTCAGCAGTCCGGATGCTTTTTAGACTATGTTCTCTTGAACTGCTTTTCCAAATCACTTATCGAAAATTTTATCGTGGTGGGTCTGCCATGCGGACAGCGGCTTGCGGACTCGGCGTTTTCTTTGTCTGCGAGCAGTTGCTCTATTTCACTGTCGGTCAGTCTTTGGCCTGCCTTAATTGCCGCCTTACACGCGGCCATATTCAAAACCTCGTCGAGTAATCTTTCCCCGTCAAGGTTTACGTCCTTACGGTCGAGCAGGTCGATTAAATCCTGGACAAAATCAAGCGGGTCGGCTTTTGACAACAGGGTGGGAAAGGCCTGGACAGCCATAGTCTTGGGACCAAATGGAACAAGCTCGATTCCTAATTTTTCGAGCAGCTCGGCATTGGTTTTAAGTGCATCAGAGCCGGAGGGAGTAACCTCAAAACTTTCAGGTATCAGCAGTTTTTGCGATTCGAGTTTGCTTTTTCGTATTCGCCTGCTCAAACGCTCATATATTATCCGCTCATGAAGCGCATGCTGGTCGATGATATCAAATCCATCATCAGTTTGTACGACGATAAAGCTATCATGTATTTGCAGGAATTTTCTTTGTTCCGGGCGAATCTCCGGCGCAGGTTGCCTCGCCTCGGCGCTCGTCGGGGCCGAGCCCGCTGTAGCTTGGAAGGCCGAGACCGTACCGGGATCGGTGTGACTTTCGGGTATCTGTCCGGTGGGGGGGCGCAGTGCAACGAGAGGCTGTTTTGATTTGTAGCTGAATTGTTCTTGCGTTTGGACCGGTCTGTGCTTTTTGAAAAATTCGGCCATCGCATCAGAAATTGCCTGACTTCTATGCCCTGTTGGAGGGCTGCCCTGGCTTCCGGGAAAAGTTGCCGGACTCGGCAGTTTTGCCTGCGTCTGGAGGTCTATGCCCAAAAGCTTTTCCCGAAGAGTACCCAAAATTTGCGAATGAACTAAATTGGCATTATAAAAACGAACTTCGCTCTTGGTCGGATGTACGTTCACGTCATAGTCTTCATAGCGCATTCGAATAAACAAAAAGACGACGGGGAATCTGTTAGGTTCCAGGAGGCCTCGATATGCCTCTTTGATTGCGTGCGAGATAAATTTGTCGCGGATGAATCGGCCGTTTAGAAATATATATTGAAACTTCTTACTTGTTCTTGAAATGCTTGGTTTGCCCATCAAGGCCAGGATGTGTAAGCCTTTTTCATTGCTTTCGGTCTCAATCAGATTTTCAGAAATCCCGCTCGAAGGTATCGGGAACAGTTCGGCTATACGGCTGTGAAGCTCATCTTTGTCTGATAGCCGATAAAGCTCTCTGCCATTATGTATCAGTGTCAAATCCAGCCCCTGCTTCTTGCTGGCAGGGGCATTTGATAATGCAATGCGTGTGAATTGCTCGGCGATGTGGCCCATTTCCGTGTTGGTGGTTCTGAGAAATTTCCGCCGGGCGGGTAATTTATAGAAAATCTCTCTGACCTGGATTGTCGTGCCGTAATCTGCACTGCATGGGCTGATACTGCTCTTGTTACCGCAATCAATTTCAATGCAATTAGCGCCGTCTTGCTCTCTTGTTCTGCTTGTGCCCTTCACTTGTGCGACCGAGGCGATACTTGCTAACGCCTCGCCTCTAAAACCAAGCGTCGATATACCCTGTAAATCTTTGCTGGTTTTGATTTTACTGGTAGTGTGCGGCTCAAATGCCCGCCCCAGGTCTTCGCCGTCCATTCCACAGCCGTTATCGGCGACCGACATCAGTTTTCGGCCTCCATCTTCGATGGACACTGTTATCTTTGTTGCTCCCGAATCGATACTGTTTTCCATCAGCTCCTTGACCACACTGGCAGGCCGTTCAATCACCTCACCGGCTGCTATCATATTAACCATATTCTGGTCAAGGACGACTATCTGACCCATTGTTGTCTCCCGCTCACCATCCCCAAGCTGCGCTTGAAGCTGCCACTCACGGTTGATTATAGTTTCACCACCAAGTCCGCCGAGCTAACTGAGTTGTCATTCCCGCCCCGCATCGTAGTGCGGTGTAAACTTCAGCGGGAACCTATTGTCTTTTGTAGCGACCTCTTTCATTGAAAAACGAAATATCGGCATAGCCTGCATATATTTTTGCTGAGTGTTTTGCTCCTTTTGGTATGAAAAGGTTATCATTTGGCTCTGGCCATTTTAAGAGCTTGCTTAGCTGAAACACGGCAGGCCTTGCCATTACGGTTTATAATATAGAATTATCATAACAAACAATTTACACATAGAGGGATATAAGTTTTCTGAATCTCTATTTTTTCTTTTGTATGACTTCGTAATTATTTTCTATTATCGCTCTAAATGAGTCAGAAACAGCATTATAATCCACCACGTCAACTCTAAACGGCAAATCTGATTTCTCAAATGCTTCTCGCAAAAGCATTTTGACCCTCCGCTTGATTCTGTCTGTTCCCACAATCACGATGTCAAGGTCGGAATAATCCTTCGCCGTCCCGCCAACCCTTGAGCCAAACACACGAACCTCACACTCACCGACATACTCGGCAAGTATGCGTTTTATTGTTTCCAGATGCTGCGGAGCAATATCAAGCATTACGCTCCTTTAACGCTTCGAGCAGTTTTTTTGCATCGGCAAGAAAAATACGCGATGTCTCGAAAACATCATCCGCCGTATCCTCATTATAAGTATGAGTTGTTTCGTTTCTGGCATCGTGATATTCCATCCACTGGTCAACATCCGAAATCAGCCGATTTTCTGCGCTTAATCTGAACAGCTCACGCCTTGTTACGCCGTCAACATAAGTCGAGCCGACATTGATTCCAAGCCACCGCCTCATAAACTTCCAGCACAATTCATAAGTGAATTCAAAGTTCTGAATACCCCCCGCTCTGATAGCGTCTTTCGCATCGTCGTCCAGGCCGGCAGCCAACTCCTTGTTTTCAGCAACTTTTAACGTTTTTTCCAAAGACTCAATAGCCTTACGGAGACTGCTTAAATCGAGTTTCATTACTATCTACTCCTTATTTCGCAAGCAGCGATTGGCCGGTCATTTCCTCAGGTTGGGGCAGGCCCATCATCTCCAGCAGGGTAGGCCCTATGTCGGCTAATCTGCCGCCTTCACGGAGCTCGCAGCCTTTGTAGCGTTCGTCGAATATAACCAAAGGTACATCGCCAATTGTATGGGCGGTATGTGGGTTGTCCGGGCTGCCGTCTATCATTTTCTCGAAATTGCCGTGGTCGGCGGTGATTACAGCCGCCCCGCCCAGAGTCTTGACCTTGTCCAATATCCTGCCCACGCATTCGTCAACCGCCTCGGCCGCTTTTATCGCTGCGGACAATACGCCGGTGTGGCCGACCATATCCGGATTGGCAAAGTTGACCACTACCACATCGTATTTATTGGTGTCAAGTCTTTCCAGTACAACGTCAGTAACCTCGTAAATGCTCATCTCGGGCTTTAGGTCGTATGTTCGAACTCGCGGCGAAGGCACAATTTGCCGGTCTTCGCCGGTGAACGGTTTTTCGGTATAATCGTTGAAGAAGAAAGTAACGTGCGCGTATTTTTCAGTCTCGGCGCAGCGAAATTGTTTCAGACCCAGAGAGCCCCAGTATGCCCCCAAGATATTTTTCATTTTTGGCAGTTTTGGAAACGCCACCGCCGCGGGTATAGTGGCATCGTATTCGGTCGTACAGACGAAATATATATCTGGTTTGGTTGTTCTGGCAAATTCTTTGAAGTCTGGCTCAACAAACGCTCGTGTAATTTCACGGGGCCTGTCGCCGCGGAAGTTGAAGAAAATTACGCCGTCGCCGTCGTCGATAGTGGTTAGCGGTTCGTTGTCTTCATTGACAATGCACGTCGGCTCGATAAATTCATCGGTTACTTCTTTTTCATAACTTTTTGCAACCGCCTCTGCTGCGCTGGCTGCTTTGTTCCCCTTGCCTATCCTCATACATTCATAAGCCTTTTGTACACGCTCCCACCGGCTATCGCGGTCCATCGCATAGAATCTGCCCATAACGGTTGCGATTTCGCCTACGCCTATTTCCCCTGACTTTTTTTCAATATCGGCGATATATCCTGCTCCACTATCCGGCGGTGAATCCCGGCCATCGGTAAATGCGTGGATAAAAACATCGTTCACATCGTTTCTTTTTGCCAGCTTGAGCAGGCCGTAGAGGTGGTCTAAAAGCGAGTGTACTCCGATGTTACTGCACAGGCCCATAACGTGCATTTTGCCATTGTTGTTTTTCACGAATTTGATTAAATTGTGAAATTCTTTATTCTCGAAGAAAGAGCCGTCGCGAATAGCTCTGCTGATTCTTACGGATTCCTGGGGGACGATTCTGCCGGCGCCGATATTTTGATGTCCTACTTCGCTGTTGCCCATTGTTCCGTCCGGAAGGCCCACGTCTTTGCCGCTGGTGTGGATAAGGCAGTTGGGATACTCGGCCATCAGCATATCATCTACAGGAGTATTTCCACACTTGACGGCATTATATTCATCTTCATCGCTGTTTGGGTTGTAGCCCCATCCGTCGCGAATGATTAATACAAACGGCTTATTTTTTAAAGTTACTTTTCGTTTCGCCATAAAAAAACCTTTCAATCAATAGCAACGAAGACGAGGTATTACCTCGTCTCTTAGGGTCCAGCCAAATCAGGTTAATATGATATGAGGCTGTGTCAAATATGTCAAACTTTTAGAGTAAACTCTTAAAAAACCGGATATGACCGGACTCGGTTATCTGCCTTTTTGATTATTCCAGAGCAAGACCTGGAGGCGCTGGCAAAATACGAAGCCGGTGTATTTGCACATATCAGCGACCGTCTGCGATTTGGCTGAAAGCTCATCTCTTGTCGTTGCCTGCGGCATAAGCATTACATTATCGGAATCGACGTTTCCAATTTTCTCTAAGGTCTGCTGTATTTCAGGCAAGTCAGCTTCTGAATCAACGACGAATTTTAGTTGATATTTATAATTATCAATCAGCTTGCGCAGGACGGCTATGTCCAACCGTGAATCTTCGTGGGCGGCGGCAAGTTCAGGGTCGGTCGGCGCCGAATTACTCAATTTCGGACTGATACTCATCAAATCACAGGCCAAATCCGGTATAAATGCTATTCCTGCGGTCTCGATTGTTATGTGTTTGTCGGCGGCTTTTAGCTGGAGCACTAACTGTGGCAGGTCTGAATTTATCATCGGCTCACCGCCGGTTATTACAATGAACTTGCATGGCCATTGCTTGATAGTTTGTGCGATTTTGTCAATGCTATAATCCTGTCCTGCTCTTTGGTCCCAGGCGTACTTTGTATCGCACCACTTACATCGCAAGGGACAACCAGCTAAACGCACGAAAACACCGGGAACGCCGGCTAAGAATCCTTCGCCCTGCAAGGAATAGAAAATTTCGTTTATTATCATTGTCGAATTAGATAAATCACTTCAGAAATAAATCCGAAATTCGACCCAGCAACGCTGGGTTCCGATCGATACCCGCCGTTGGCGGGTCGAAATTCGAAACAAATTCAAAATTCAAATGCTCGAATTTTTAAAAACTCAATATTTTGGTAATTTGGATTTTGGATATTTAATATTGTTTCGTGCTTCGAATTTCGTGCTTCGTGCTTTTCATAGTTTCGTGCTTCGTATTTCGATATTCGTTATTCGGTGTTCGTTATTCGATATTCAATTGGGTCTTTTAGCCCCGCTTCGGCAAAGCCCTTTAATCTTAATCTACAGGAGTCGCATCGACCGCAGCTTCTGCCTTGCTGGTCCGGGTCGTAGCAGCTATGCGTCAGGGCAAAATCGACGCCGAGCTTTGTACCGGTGAGGATAATTTCGGCTTTTGTCATATCTATAATCGGAGTGTGTATTTTGTATCGGCCTTTACGCCGAACGGCGGTTGCGGTTGCGAGGTTGGCGGTTTTCTCAAAGGCGGCGATAAATTCACCCCGGCAGTCGGGATAACCGCTGTAGTCGGTTGTGTTGACGCCGATGAAGATGTCAAAGACGCGCAGCACTTCAGCCCAGGCAAGTGCATAACTTAAAAAAATCGTATTTCGGGCAGGCACATAGGTTGGTGGAATCTGGTCGTAGTTACCCAAATCGGCTCTGTCCTTTGGTACTTCAATGGTTAAATCGGTCAGGGCTGAGCCGCCAAAGACAGCTAAGTCAATATCGATAATGCGATGCTCAGCCGTTCCCAGAGAGTCGGCTATTTTCTTTGCGGCTTCGACTTCCCGCTTATGTCGCTGGCCGTACCGAAAGGTCAAGGCGTAACACTCAAAACCTTCACTGCGGGCTATGGCCAAAGTTGTAGCTGAATCAAGGCCGCCGCTTAGTAAAAGTACTGCTCTTTTATCAGCCACCAGTTATTCACCGTCATAATTTAGATTTTAGATTTATGATTTTCTCGGTACAATGTTTTACACGAGTTACCGGCCTTTGGGCCAGGGGTAAGCGTTTGAGCCGGCCGCCTCTTCGACAGGTCCGGGGGGAAGGGTTGCCTGCCATTTCAGCAGTTGTTGTGAAAGTTGTTTCACTATATCTGGATGCTGACCGGCAACGTTATCCAACTCTGTTGGGTTCTTAGGAATTTCATATAATTCGACTCGGCTGCGGTCGGGATTCATCAGCAGCTTCCACTTTCCGTCCCGAATGGCCAGCATCGGGCATCTGTGGACCATATCGCCGAAGATTCGGAATCGCCATTCCCACATTAACGGTTTGGTTCGCCGTTTGGGTTTGCCCAGAATTGCCCGCGACATATCTTCGCCGTCAGGGTTCAGGTCGTTGGGGAGTTTAACGTTGGCTAAACTACAAATGGTAGGGAGCCAATCGACGGCTGCAATAACAGTTATGTCATCCACCCTGTCGGCCGGTGTGTGCCCGGGCCAACGGACGATGAACGGCATACGAATGCCACCTTCGTATATGCTTCGTTTTCGTCCGCGAAACGGGCCTGTATTGCCGATGCCACTATGGACGGCGTTGCCAATATTCAGGTCTTCCGGGCCGTTGTCACTGGAAAATGCAATCATGGTATTGTCGGCCAAACCCATTTCGTCGATTTTCTTAATCAATCTGCCGATTTGGTTATCCAGGTCGGAAACCGAGGCATAATAAATCTGCTTTACACCCTTATAGGGGACACCTCTTGGCGCATATCGCTGGTAGGGTTTCATTTGCTCATCGGTTGGATGAAGTGTGGCGTGTGGAACGAGCGTCCATACGTTTACATAGAAGGGCTTGTCACGGTTCTTTTCGATAAACTCGATAGTTTTATCAACAATCTGACCGGTGGATTTGGCGCGGAAATACGGGTCGGACGTACCTTCGAACTGCGGACCGGAAGAAGACCTCGTACAATGCTCATCGATACCGTAATCGCCGGGCGTCGGCGAGCCTTCGCCGGAGCCCAAGTGCCACTTGCCAAAATGTCCGGTGGTGTAGCCGGCGTATTGGAGCAGTCTTGTTACCGTATGTACTTCCGGGTCGAGCCAATTGGGCATAGCGCGTGCCTCGTTCTGCTTATGAGTTGCGAAATGGCCGTGAACCCTGTGGCGTGCAGGGAAATGGCTGGTCATAATTGACGTTCGTGAGGGTGAGCAGACCGAGCCGTTGACGTAAAACTGTGTGAACAGCGAGCCGTTGTTGGCGAGACGGTCCAGGTTGGGTGTTTGTATCTGGCGATTTCCGTAACAGCCTAAGTCTCCCCAGCCTAAGTCATCGGCAAAAATGAAGACAAAATTGGGCCTTTTGCTTTTTACGGCAGGATTAGCAGCGAAAGCACAGGATGGCAGAGTTAATCCGCCCAGGCGGACTGCCGCTGCACCCAAAGTAGCTAAAAATTGTCGTCTGTTCATAATTGTACCCTCGACCCAGCAACGCTGGGTTCTGAACAAAACCCGCCGTTGGCGGGCATTCAAATGCCTTCTTTTCTCCTGCTGAACAGCTTCGCAGTAAAGGTTGCCCGCACCTGTGCTACCCGCACAGAAAACGCGGGTACAGGTGAGTTCAAAAACGACACTTACGTGTCGTTCTGAGGCGCAGCCGAAGAATCTCATCTCCTGTGCAGCAAAGAGATTCTTCGCTCCACTGCGTTCCGCTCAGAATGACAGCTTTGCTGTCATTTTACCGGTTTGGCCAAATGCTGTCAATCCGCAGGATGCCTGACGGCAAAAGCAAAAAATACTTGTCCTGAGCGTAGTCGAATGGAAGCGATTTTTGTATATGTTCTCCTGCATGCACCTGTGGTTACCTTGCCACAGGTGGCGCAGGTACAGGTGAATAGTTTTCCCTGTTAGAAGGGATCTTCGATTTTTATTTTCGGGTGTGGCTAATTTCTCTGGCAACACGGGGTTGCTTGCCCCGCACTTATTGAGTGCTAACTCACGTCTAATTAGTGCGGGGTCATTGCGAGCACCTCACCTGATTCTAAGGATGCATGTAAAATAAACTAAGATATTGGCTGAATCGCGATAACATGTTTCTATTACAACAATTACAGATAACATCGTGCCCAATGCGATTTCTTAGTTCATTAGGAGCAAATACTTACGTGCCTATAAGGCACCGAAAAATCTCAATTTCCCGTCCTTTTATATAGCCCCCAGTCCTGTGCTGGGGGGATTATTTGGGGTACAAACCGATAACATAGGTTATAGATTACGCTTATTTATCCTGTTCAGTCTTTTTTCTTTCACATCCATCTATCCAGTCTTTCAACCAATCAAAGTATGTTTTCATTACACCAACACCGTCTTTTTCCAGTTTTGCATGATTGTCTATCAATTCGCTTAATCGTGTCTTTACATTGGTTATATCGATGGGAATGTGGTCAGGTCTTACGCTCTGTTCCATTATCAAGGCGGCTGCGTATAAAAAACCGTTTGTAAAGTGTTCCAATCCTCCGTAGAAACGTGTTCCAGTAGACCAACCTGAACCCTTTAAAGGATTATAGTGTGTTCTTTCCCAAGCATCACCCAGTTCTTGTACAAATCGGTATAGATCACTGGCTAAAGTGGGATAGCTTTGTTTATATATCATCGCCAGATCTCTCAATGAAAGTTTTGGCAACCTATGGTCATCTGAGATAAGCATCTCAAGGTTTTTGGCAGAAACAGTATCAGTGTTATCATTCAATCGGTCTGAAATTAGTTTGCCCGCTAAAACAAGGTGTTGAAGCAGAGCCTTATCCGTTTTCAGATCGACGGTCTCATCAGCAAAAACAAGTTCCCGCCCGGCTTCACAGAGAGATTCAACAAGCTCATTATCTTTCTTTTTTATGGCCGTAATAAGCCATGAGGTGAGACCCTCATGTAATATCTCACGAAAATGACCCTTAGTATCAGCAGGACAATTAGTGGGTAATTCTTTTAAAAGACTCTGGGGATATGCATAGAAACTACCAATGTAAGCCCGCTGACGGTGAAGGTCTTGGGAATATTTTGACTTAAGCAATTGTGCGTATAAGCCAGTTACCACCCAACATAAGGGACGGAGGCAGTAATAATTTTCATTTTTAAACAGTCGGCGAACTTCTTTCTGAACTGCTTGGATTATCAGAAGTGTGCCCCTTTCGACAAACCAAAGGTTTGCCCTTTTTTCCAGAACCATTAATTGATCGAGCGAGAAGGCGTATGTGTTTAATAGCCTGTGGAGACGCGAAGGGTCGAAATTATATTGACCATAGACAGATGGAGACTCTTTACATGCTTTAAATACATCAAATACATCGTGGATAGGTTCTGCGACAATTTGTAGCCATGCCTGAACTTGTTCAAGGTCACGGACTTCTACAGCCTTTTTAAAGGCATTCTGGATTTTCATTAAGTGACTGTTCCACTCTTCCTCGGATAGAGGTTTGTATTTGTCTGCTTTTTTATTCTGCTCTGTTTGTCCAGATTGTTGACGGATTTTATGATAGGCATCTTTAGCAAATGCATTTACCAACCGCGTCATAGAGTATTTAGTTGTGGCTTTAATGGCTTCATTGGGATTTGCACATCTGATCAATGTCAGGATTATAAATAAAAAAGAGGGTACGATTGCCAATGTGCTGCCCAGTGTAGCATATGTTAAAATCCCTTTACCCCAATAAAAAAAAAGATGAGAGCCGCTCGGCAAGGCGATAGCAGTAACAGCAAAGAGTATTGACAAGAAACTTTGACAGGCAAAAACCGGCAATCGACAGGCCTCATGCAGATACTCAGCGGTAAAATCACCGGACTCACCTAATCTGTGTGCCAGTGTAGTTATTGAAATACCGATTACAAAGATGGGAATACTTAGCCTTAATAAAATCGTGAGAAGCGTGTAATCATAGGAGAGAGGCGTCACACATAGTCTACTGATCCCAAATAAGACGAATGGTAAGGTAATTACGTAAAATTTCCTCCACGCAGGTCTGAAACACCAAAACTCAGTGTGACAAGACCATCGCCAGCCGGTTACAGTGGGCTTAACAGGGTCCTCTGTTTGTTTTATTATTTTCAAAAGTTGTGAATCTATTGAGGTTTTACTGCAACCCAATTTAGGGTTTTTCGCCATAGACCAACAGTTTAAGTTTTGTTTGGTAATTTGCAAGAGGTTGCCGTAAAAAAAAATATAACGTGGTTAGACTGCATATGATATAAACACCGTCACCTGCATATGTCGCCTGTCTTTTATTAGAGGAGACAGGGAATTAAGGTGTCCGGCCATATTTCTTTCATCTAACGACTACCCAACCCCGCACTTGCTGGCAAAAACAATTTCTGTCTTCCGCTACTTGTAATCCGTAATAATCTGCGTAATCTGCGGTTAAAAATCTGTAATACAATCTTGTATATTCTTGTTTTTTATGCGTGTTTTTTGTTTTGACTTATTGTAATATCATTATTTACAAGAAGTTATGAGACACTTTTACAGAAAGAACTTTTTGGTTGCGGCCGATGGGCGAAGCCCGAGGCCGCGCCAAGAAATCTGCGGTTAAAAAAAGTGCTTTTTTGGTCATTTTTTTGTTGACATTGTTTGGAAATACGTTAAAATATCCGTATGTTAGCCTGTTCCTTAGGGGCCAGCAGGCTAACATAAACCGCCTCGCAGCGCAGCGAAGATCTCCGCGCTTTACTCGCAAAGCGAGTAGCGGGGACCCAAATAACCAACCACCTCCCTCCCATACCACATAAGCACTTCCACCACCCCAAAACCGCAAC